>JAEOSP010000412.1 GCA_016840305.1 Candidatus Hodarchaeota archaeon | reverse complement strand
CCTAATCCTCTACTTCCAGTATGAATCATAACCATAACTTGGTTCTTTTCAACGACACCCATTGCTTTCGCTAATTTTTCGTCGTAGATTTGATCGACATATTGGATTTCCAAGAAATGATTCCCACTCCCTAAGCTGCCTGCTTGCGGCATACCTCTTGAAATAGCTCGTTCAGATAGAGTTTCTATATCAGCATTTGACATAGCACCTTTTTCTTCACAATTCTCAATATCTTCTTCCCAGCCAAGGCCCTTTTTTACACAATAAGAAGCACCTTCTGTGAGTAATTCACTAAGCTCACTTCTACTTAGACGCATTTTAGCTTTCGAACCAACACCAGACGGAACATTCCTAAATAATTCCTCGGAAAGTTTCTGTGCGTACGGAGTAACTTCTTTTCTTTGCAGATTTGTTCTAAGTAAACGAACTCCACAATTAATATCGTATCCTACTCCACCAGGGCTAATCACCCCAGTATCATAATCAGTTGCTGCAACACCACCTATGGGAAAACCATAACCCATGTGACCATCCGGTAAAACTAAGGCGTGTTTTATTATTCCAGGCAGCCAAGCTACATGTGTTGCTTGGGTCAACATTTTTTGTTCCATTGCTCGCATAATCTTCTCGTTAGCGAAAATCCTTGCTGGAACTTTCATATATTTTCTTGTGCTTTTTGGAATCTCATAGATATTTTCCGCGATTTTTTTAGGTACAATTTGGGACATTTTTTTCATTCTTCCTAATTTCTTTTTTATAATTTTTAGCAAATTCATTTAGTGAGGGAATGTCTAAGAAATGGTTTTCGGAAAGACCGGTTTCAGACTCACTTTTACTAGATAATTGTTTTCCAACTAATAGCTGTTATTAATTTTTCGAAAAATCAGTTCTTTTTCTTTATAAATCTACTATCAAAATTTAGTAGTTAATCCAGTAATTAGTGATTAGCATGATTGTGTTAACAATAGTGCTTTATTAATAGCTGAGAGATTTTCACTCAGTAGTATAAAAAAAATCAGGACTTGACATAATGACAGTTACAATTATTGTTGGTGGATTTTGGGGAGACGAAGGAAAAGGAAAAATCATCAGTTACATTGCATATTCTGAGGATCCATACATCATTGCCCGTGGCGGTGTGGGAACAAATGCCGGACACACGGTAGTTTTTGAAGGAAAACAATATGGTTTGCGAATGATCCCCAGTGGATTCACTAGTAAGAAATCCAGATTACTAGTTGGAGCGGGTGTTCTTGCTGATCCCGAGATTTTCTTAAAAGAAATTAAGGAAACCGGTTGTTCAGATCGCATTGGTTTAGATTTTCATACAGGAATCATTGAGGAACAACATAAGAATGCAGATAAAAAGGACAAACACTTGAGCGAGAAGCTTGGCACTACTGGAACAGGATGTGGACCGGCAAATGAAGATCGAGCTCGTAGAGTGTTAAAACTAGCAAAAGATATCCCTGAACTCCAAGCATACTTAACTGATGTTTCGAAGGAAATCAATGATGCCATTGATAGTGGGAAAAATGTTGTTATAGAAGGTACTCAAGGAACAATGTTGTCATTGTTTCATGGAACATATCCTTTTGTTACAAGCAAAGATGTTTCCGCTTCTCAATTTTGCTCTGATGTTGGTATTGGTCCAACAAAAGTCGATGAAGTTATTATTGTCTTTAAAGCCTTCATGACTCGAGTTGGAGCAGGTCCTATGCCTGGAACACTATCAGATAAAGAAATGCAATTACGTGGATGGACTGAGCATGGAACAGTAACTGGTAGGGAACGCAGATCAGCACCTATTGATTTTGACGTAGCTCGTAAAGCAATTAGGCTTAATGGTGCAACTCAGATTGCATTGACAAAGCTAGATATTATCTACCCAGAAATTGCTGGAGCTGATACAGCAGAAAGCCTCTCACCAAAAGCCTTGGCATTTATTGCCAATGTTGAAAAAGAAACAGGTATTCCTGTCACATTCGTTGGGACAGGTCCAGAAGCCGAAGCTTTAATCGATTTAAGAAAAGAGAAACTATAATTTTTCCTTCTCTTTTTTCTTTCTTTCTCTTCTTTCTTTCCTACTCTCTTTCTCACTTGCTAATTTTGTTTCATCAAATGTTCTTGGTGGGCCTCTTCTTGAGAGGATAAAAATCACAGAGATAGCTATTACTGCTCCTCCACCAATTATTATCGCTGGGAATTTGCTGCGCCAAAAATCTTCCTTAATTCGAGCGTAATCTTTGAAGAAGAAGAAATCTGTATTAGTATATTTTGTACCACTTGTTGTATTTGCTGAAAAGGTGATTTGTACAAAATTATCCCAGGTATTTATTGGTCCTATCGTCAAATTGTATTTCTGATTTGAACCCTGGTAAGGAGTTAGGAGATAAGGTTCTTCATCATTTTCTTGCTGGTCAAAAGATGCTTCTACTGTGGTATTTCTAACATCACCTAAGATGTTAATGTAAAGATCTGCGAATTGTTCTGTAGTATTTAGCACTCTGACTTTATAGGTTAAATCGAGGAATAGTAAGCCTTGAACTGAAACAACATTAATTCTATAATAGGCTCTTGCTAACTCAGTTACAGTTCCTCGAGTAGCATTCATTATGAGATAGTATTCTCCTGTCTTGTTAAACGGTCCCACTAAACCTTGAAACAGAGCACTAGTTGAACTTATAGATTCAAGATCTACAAACTCGATCGTTGTCCAATTCACTTGGTTTTGTGAGTAATGAACAGAGACTCGAGTAGAGACATTCGCTTGTGGACCAAGTAAGAGAAATGAGAGATCTAAAACTGAATAATTAACATATATTGGCTGATAAAAATGCGAGTATTTATACAACAAAAGTTGGTGTTCAGAGGAGCTCTCAGGATAGGTTGGTATTTTTTGGTTTTGTGCAACAGCATTAGACATTGGGATAAAGACTAGACTAAGGATACTAATGATTACTGTGAAAAACACTATCCTTGATTTCATCTGTTTACTCATAGAGGAATCACTAACATTTTATCTGTTTGGACTTTTAGAATCTATTCATTTCTAAACGTTCTGGATTACATTTTCCCGGCAGATTGCTTAAATATGATTACAAGTAGCTATTCAAAGCTTATCTAAGTATTCCCTTATCTCGGTGTTGAAAATGAGTGAAAAGATTGATGATGAACAAGAATTCGAAGAGGGATTAGAGGGAGATAAGGAATTCAAAAAAAAGCGAAGGCAAACTCAAGCATTGGTAAATACAGCTAACATAATCGATAGTGCTGATGGCAATATAATGGCTGCACTTTATGGCCCAATTAAAAGAAAAACTGGAATTGGAACAGAAGGATTAGGTGCAATAACAACCGCACGTGCATTGCTACAAGCTGTCAGTTCTCCACTGTGGGGTTGGCTTTCAGACAGATATTCCCGAAAATTAATTTTAGGTATCGGTTGTATGATTTGGGGGATTTTTACTGTTATTTTTGGTTTTCTTAATGGATTCTTAAGCATGTTCTTTATACGAGCACTTACAGGCCTTGGACTAGCTGTTATCTTTCCAACGGCTCAATCATTAATAGCTGATTTCTTTCCAAAAAGTAAGAGAGGGCAAGCTTTTGGTATGCTTGGATTAACTACAGTTTTAGGTTCTATTGTAGGGACATTAATTGCAACTCTACTTGGTGGTAGTGAAGCTGACCCATATTATGTAGGTGAAATTTTAGGTTGGCGAATTGTCTTTTGGGCAGTTGGAGGATTAAGTATATTACTGGCAATATTGGTCTGGGTTTTTGGCAAGGAT
>JAEOSP010000411.1 GCA_016840305.1 Candidatus Hodarchaeota archaeon | reverse complement strand
GCCCAATCCATGTGGTATATGATTTGGATCACCTGAAATTGTAGTATTATCTAATAGTCCAGAAGGACTGATAGGCCATGCGACTGTATAAGTGAGTCTTTGAAGAAAAGTGGCATCGGATAAACTTAAAGTAATTTTGACCGCAGTATTATTGATAACTTCTACTGTATCAACAACATCGGCTAATAGAAATCCAGGATCCCCACTTAAGTTAATTGAACGATCCAAGTTCCATTTCAACGCAGTTGCGTTAAAATCATGACCATCACTGAACTTTATATTTTCTTTAAGATTGAATATATACTCTTTTGCGTCAGTACTAACGTTCCAAGATTCTACCATTGGACCAGCCATAGCATCTGTTGAGTCAACAGGCATTTCCATTAGTCCATGAGTAATTTGAACAAGAATATTCGACGAAAAATAATCGTAGCAATCTGCTGGGTCCAAATTAATGATTTTATCTGAAGTTCCAATTATTACTGTGGTACTAGCTTGTGTAGGTATAGCTGTTGTACTATAAGCTGTAGGTATAAATATCCAAAGTAATAATAGGAATGTCGTGATAATTAAACTTTTTTTTGTCTTCACTTTTTTCACCATGTAAGAGGAAATTTATCTTCACAAAGAAAATAAATTTCACCAAGATTTGTATAGCCGATTTGAGCTTTAAAAAGATTTACGCTTTAATAGTACAAACTTATGCATAAGCTATATGAATTAGTTTGAAATTCTTTTTTAATTTCATAAGCTCTCTTTGTACCCCAAGATATTTATTTCACGTTACTTATTTCTTTTCTTAATAGACATTTTAAAATAAAACTTGCTAATAATAAGCGTTTATTGGGTATGTCAATAACGAAAATTAGGTATTTTAAGCTATATAAGTTCATAACCGAACACGTTTTTATAAATGATTCCAGAAAATATCAGGCATATTTTTAATCTCAACAATGAATTCGTGTTCCACTAGTTATCAAAATGAAAAACCAATTGTTAGATACTAAATAGGAGATACTAAGTCAAAATGAGTTCTTTACGATCTTTTATCATTTCTAGATTAATACTTCTGATCCCAATGATTTGGTTTTTATTAACGATTATTTTTATATTATTACGAGTTCTTCCTGGAGCTAATCCGATTGCCGTAATGAGCCCACAAATACCCCCCGATCGAGCTAATCAGATTGCAGAAGAATTGGGCTTAAATAAACCAATACATGAACAATACTTTGATTTTATTAGAAATATAATTACATTTAACCTCGGGAAATCTTATAATAGTAATTTAGAAATTATAACAGAGCTCCAACTTGCTTTTGGCCCTACTCTTATGTTAGGAACTTTTGGAAGTCTAATTGGTATTCCACTTGGAATAATCCTCGGTACATATGCTGGAGCTCATCGTGAGAGCAAACGAGATCATTTTATTCGGATATTCTCAATTGGAACTTACGCCATGCCCATATTCTTACTTGGCACATTAATGCAAATTTTTATGCTAGAATTTCTCCCTGAGTTAGCACAACATACTATCGTAGGATTATTACCAGGAGGAGCCACTGGTGATTTTACCCATTATACAGAGATCTGGTTGATTGATACTTTACTTAGTGGCCGCCCAGATTTAGCTATTGAATTAATATTACATCTCCTTTTGCCGAGTCTTGCTTTAGGAATGCTAATTGCTGGGACTATAAGCAGATTAATTCGAACTAACATGATCTATCAACTAGAACAAGATTATGTTCACTTTGCACGTTCGAGAGGTATCCCTGAATCAACAGTTAAATATAGATATTCCTTGAAAAATGCTGTTGTACCAACTATTGGTATGATTGGTTTACAATTCGCTCTATTATTGTCAGGTGCCATTTTAACTGAAACAACATTCAGTATCCCAGGATTGGGACGATATATATATTTTGCAATAATACAGAAAGATTTTCCAGCAGTACAAGGTGCGTTTATTATTCTTATAATCGTTGTTAGTATAGTCAGTTTGTTCAGTGATGTTCTTTATGCAGTTTTGGATCCAAGGATAAAATATTGAAATCAGGTGAGAATTATATGACTACCCAAATAATTCAGCTAAGAAAAACAAACATTAAAACTAGAATTATTGATATATTAAAATTCATAAAAAATAATAAATCTTTAACAACAGGACTTATAATTTTCATTATAATGATCTTTCTTGCACTTTTTGCCGATATCATCTCTCCTTATCACTATGCAGACCGAAGCAGAGACTGTGGTGAAGACAATCCCTATTGTAGATATGCTCCACCCTCAGCAGAACATCCTTTTGGTACAAACTTATTGGGTCGTGATATGTTCTCACGTGTAATATATGGCACACGTACCACATTAATAATCGCTTTTTCTGGAACTATACTTGCAATGGTAGTTGGGATTCCATTGGGAATCATTTCAGGCTATTATGGTGGAAAAATTGATCGTTTTTTGACTCTAATTGCTGATTCTATATATTCATTACCCTCTTTATTATTAGCTATAGCTCTAGCTTTATTTTTTGCCTCAACGGGGTTGTTCAAAGTAATAGCACCAGTGACAATTGCTACAGCTGTTGTTTATATTCCGACATATTTCCGTGTTATTAGATCTCAAGTGTTACAAGCCAAAGAAGAAGCTTATATTGAAGCAGCAAAATCATTAGGCGCTGGAAACTTGACGATTTTACTAAGATATATTACTCCTAATGTTATAGCTTCAGTGATTGCGATAGTCCCATTCAATATGACTGATGCAATCCTTACAAACGCAGGGCTTGCCTATTTAGGGCTTGGAATTCAACCTCCAACACCAGATTGGGGATATGATGTATATGACGCTCGTGAGCTTTCAAAAATACGTTTATATCCTTGGTTGATACTATTCCCAGGATCTATGATCTTCCTTTTAGCTTTCGCGCTTTCACTCATAGGTGATGCGCTAAATGATAAATTTAATCCTCTTCTCAGTAAAATAAGGACTGGATTTTAAATGATTCGAAGTAACCAGAGCGAACCGCTGTGAAGGGTCGAAAATGTAGTAATTGAGTATCCCACAAGTGAAGGAAACGTGAGAGCAGTTGACCATGTTTCTCTTACACTTAACAATGGGGAGGTTTTAGGACTCGTTGGAGAGTCAGGGTGTGGGAAAAGTACTCTTGGATTTGCATTGCTGCGTTTGTTAAAAGGTGGGGTCATTCGTAGTGGTAAGATCATTTTTGATAGTCAGGATCTGGCAAAATTATCAGATGAAAAGATGCAGCAGATACGGGGATCAGAAATATCAATGATTTTCCAAGCGTCTCAAAATGCTCTAAATCCACTATTAAAGGTTTCAAAAAATTTTATAGACACTTTAAAAACGCATGATCGTTGGAATGATGAATCTTGTAATGAAATTTTACAACTTCTAAACCACTTAGAAATATCAGGGTCTAGATTAGATGATTATCCCTTCTTGTTTTCGGGTGGAATGCAACAACGGATAGTTATTGCTCTAGCATTATTACTCCATCCAAAATTAATCATTGCTGATGAACCAACAACCGCCTTGGATGTTTTGGTTCAAGCAAGGACTTTACAACTATTTCAAGAGCTTATAAAAGAGTTTAACTTAACTG
>JAEOSP010000410.1 GCA_016840305.1 Candidatus Hodarchaeota archaeon | reverse complement strand
TTAATGTTTCCTATGTAAGATACGGTCAAACTTTAACAATAACATCTCCACAAATTATCGAGCTTAACGAAACTAATGTAGATACATTTGGAGTGTATTATCTAAGCTTTACCGATGTAAAGTTGACATCCTTAGAGTTGAAATTTCAGAGAGAAGATCTTGGCACAATTCAAGAGGATGTTGTTGGCGCAAACATCACATTTTCAATTGATGATGGTTCTGGACAAAGTGTATTAGGTAACGAATTTACTAACTCCACAGGTGGTCTTATATTTAGATGGGCAAATCTAACCGATTTAAACAGTGGAAATGTAAGCTTAACCGTTAATTGGCACGGTGAGAACTACGAAGATTTATCATGCAGCGATGATTTAGATGCTGCTGATATAACCAGCATAACTTTACCATTTTATCAATACCTCTTTACAAGTATAAACGTTTCTACTGGAAACCATTATAAATCATTTCTAACCGTTAATACTACTGGTTTAGAAGGAATAATGTTAGGGGATACCTTAAGTCTTTGGGTCAATTATACACAACAAAAAAATGTTGAACCAATTCTTCCTATCTTAGGGGGAACTGTGAGTTACGATATTAAAATTGGTATAGTACGAATTAATACTGGAGAATTGACTTTTACGGAAACTGGAAACGGTGTTTACAGTTTTAATGTTGACACCTCTGACCCTATAGAAACGGGAGGCGCAGATTGGTTGTCCAGCGTAACATATACAATGGAAATTACCGCATCTAAACCGGGGTATATTACAAACCAGACTACGGTAACTTTTAACCTGCTAGATAAAACAACACTTCTAACTGCAAATGATTCCGCTCCTCAAGTCTTTTTTAACGATCTTATATCTTTAGATGTTCATTTCTCAGATGTTTATGCTGAACCCGATGAAGATATAGATGGAGCTACAGTTCAATTTGTAGCGATTGGAATTACAGGAGTAAACGGGTACTTAACCCCATACGGATCTGGGGGATTATATAGGTTAGAACTTGATAGTTCTGTATTCCCTACTCACGGAGATTATGTATTGCAGATTACTGCGTTTAAACAGAATTACGAAACTCAATCAATTTATCTGCCTTTATCAATAGAGGAAATAAATACAAGATTGAATGATTCCGCAGCTATTTATGAGACATACAATGTATATATAGACACTTCTAAGATCTTTTACTTTGAATATACGGTAGAATTAACTGGAACAGGATTAACAGATGTTCCTCTTAAAGAGTGTTCATGGGAAAAAGCAATTAGTGGAATTGTTGTAGATAGTGGTATAGTTTCTTTAACTAGTCTAGGTAGTGGATTGTACGAATTAGATTTGGACACCGAAACTTTGGAGATTGCTACATATACTTTAATAATCAAATTAGGAGAAACAAATTATGTTGAAAGAGATGCAATCATATTTCTGAACATTGTTCCTAGAGATATTGATGTTGAGATTGATGACATAATATCAGTAGTGTCAGGAAACGATTTATCAATCGAAATTGCTCTTAAGGATCTGATTGATGATTCACCGTTGTTAAACGCTGAAGTAGCTTTAGAATTGAACGATGAACTCTATGGCAACTTCACTGATATTGGAGACGGAACTTATACTATTACTATTCCAGATTCAGAACTTGTTGATGCGTTTTTCTTTACTGAGTTAGTCCAAGCTAAAGTTATTATAAATAAAGCAGATTACAGTCAAACAATTGAATCATTTACAATAGAAGTAAAAATAACAGAGATATTTCCAGGATTTCCTATGTTTTATTTTCTAATGATCGTGGGTGCAATTGTTGCTGTAGTTGGTGCCCTTGTTGTATCTCGTCAAATACGACGAGCAAGAATACCGACATTTGTCAAGAAGTCGAGAGAAATGACTAAAAACATAAAAGGAAGAAAGAGTATTTCGGACTCGCTTATGTATCCATCCAAGGAAGAGTATATCATTAAAAAACTTGGAGACAAATGGGAAACGCTTGATTTATCATTGGAAGAAATTTTTGGGCTTAGCACAAAGAATAAGAAGAATTTACCTAATACAACTGAATTTGAAGGAGGTGGACTTTAGTGCCAGTAGGATTAGTTGTAATGAAATGGGATGAGCGCGTTGGTACTGAAATTTTAGCCAAATATCCCGAAGAAATAGTAATAACCGATAAAACTTTGATGCAAGTGTACAGTACGCACGAATACAGTGGAGAATCGGGAATGATCAGTTTAATGGTTGGTTCTTTAAATATCGCATCTTACTACACAGGACCAGAGAAAGGATATTACATCCTCATGCTTTTGAATCTCGATGATGATCCTGATGCCTACGAAGGAGGATTAGCTGA
>JAEOSP010000409.1 GCA_016840305.1 Candidatus Hodarchaeota archaeon | reverse complement strand
CATTCCAGAGGTTATAAAAATCATCTGAAACCAATATTTTTGGTAACTTAGTCAGCTTTAATTCAGCGTGTGTTTTAATAAATTCTTCAACATCACCGAGAGTAATCAAATCTACACTAAACTCATTTCTTATCTCGTCACAATAGGACAGAATAGAACCAATAAAATCGTTTACAGAGTCAAGTAGAGACTCGAAGTTCTGTTTCTCAAGAATAGTGTTCTTGTTCCTGTCGAAAAAAAAGTAGGTATTGTTCAACGGATCAGGTACTACAGAAAATATTGAGTCAATCTGGTCCAAATTATACAATACATTCTGATACTCATTATCATCAAACTCTAAACTCGAAGATAAAGAAAAATCCAGTAACGGAGTCTCTAGATTTTTAGCAATTTTCCCTCGTGCATCATAAATAGAGAGGCCTCGAATTTCATCAGGCTCGCAAAGATACCTGTAATAATCATTAATCTCCTTCTGAGTAGCTAAATAATTTGCAGAAGAATACTTTTTAAATTTAGTTGGGATAATCGGTGAGTTTTCGAGTTCTTTTACAAGCTGATTAACAATTTCCTTCTTGTTCCCTTTGTAAGTATGAAGATTTAACGCATATCGATCTAACCCAATCTCACTTAATCGTTTGAGAACAACATCTAGAGCAGCCTTTTTTTGACTAACAAAGAGGATTTTCTTATTCTGCTCCATGAGAGTAGAAATGATATTCACAACTGTCTGGCTCTTACCTGTTCCTGGTGGCCCTTGAAGTACAAATGTAACCTCTGCTTTGGCTAATTCAATCGCTTTTTTCTGAGACGAGTCCGCTTTTAGAACATCAACGTCTGTAGAATCATTAAAATCTCGTAACAAACGGTCTTGATGAAGTTCACTGAGAGCTTCGCTATCACCAATATATGCTCGTATAAGTGGACTGGATTTTATATGTCCATGATTTTTCTTTAAATCTTGATACATTATGAATTTTTGATAAGAAAATATGTCCATTATGACAGCTTGTTCAATGTGCCATTCTTTCAAAGAAGAAATAGCATTTACCAAGTATGGAATATATTCTAAAGGCGAGGTATCTTCTTCGAGCTCCTCCAAAGCTATACCCCATTCAAAAGACAATTTTTCTTTTAAAGCGGGATTAACGTGAATGTCAACAAAATCAGGATCTATTTCAAAACGATGATATTTTGATGGAACACTTTTAAGTCGATCAATTTCGATCGGACACATTAGAATTGGGGCTTGATTGAAATCATCAGCCCATTCGTTATTTTTATAGTGTAATATTCCTAATCCTATGTAGCAGGTGTTAACTCCAAGTTCTTGGAAGTTTTCTCTTGCTTTTAAGTAAAGATTGTATAGTTTCTTGTTTGTTATTTTGTCGTCCTCTGAGGAAACCCAGTGTTTTGAGGTATTCTCCGCTTCTTCTATTTCATCTCCTTTTTTATGGAACCGGATGTTGCTTTTATTATGAATATCTCGGATTGATTGTTCTAAACTAGGAAATTCAAGTTTGATACTTTTTGATTTTGTGAAACGATATGAGACGAGGTTATTTCTACGAGATAAGTCAATGAGTTTGTTTTGCCAGTACTCAATTTTTTGATCAATTTCTTTATCAAACCCAGTAATAGGTGAATTATTTTCCGAGGTTTCTGGGTTTTTTTCTTTCAATGAGTCGAGAGGCGCAACGTTAGTGACAAAATTATATCCACAATGACGACATGTTTCCTCAGTGGTACTAGTTATTAAATTACAGTTGGGACAATATCGCGTCTTAGCCGTCATTAATATCTTCTTTAGATATTTCCAAGAGAATATATTATTTTGGTAGAAACTGAAGATTAAATTAATTTTATAATATTGTTCTCAATGATTATATTCTCATCGGATTGAACAATAGAATAGATCAAATCATCTTTGATATCCATTATTTGAGCCAAACGGCTAAGTTCAATAGCTCCAAAATCCCGCAAAGTATTCTCTATCATCATAGCCATCCCATTATGGGTGAATAGCGTCAAGCTCTGGAAATCATAAACAATGTTTTCGTTTTGACCTAGTTCAGCGGCAACTTTGTTAGCCTTACTAAAAGTAAGGTCATAGTTTGATGAAATATCAAGAAGAGATATTGAACCATTAAGAAGAACATGATTCATAATTTGACTCTTTTTCGCGTCTAACTCAAGTTGAGAATTCCTATATTTATAAATTGAACCCAAAATTATAGCAAAAGTAGCCAATAATAACACGTTTAAATATGAACGACGAGTTGAAACCTGAATCAATACAGCATCACTAACAATTATGGAGTCTTCAATAACTGAGGATCCTACTCTATAAACTTTCGAAACTGGAATTAAAATACCAGTAGTGTTTAGTGGTAACTCTAGAACTGTATTCTCGTCGACCCATCTATTGAATGAAGAATCGCTAGAGGACACATAATACTGTTTTGCCCATACAGCCTCCTCGATAATATCACTCGTAATTTGTATGTTTAAACCATTTTTATCTCCAGTATAACCCCCCTCTGAGTG
>JAEOSP010000045.1 GCA_016840305.1 Candidatus Hodarchaeota archaeon | reverse complement strand
ATCCGTGGCTCCCAAGAATCTTCTCCATACACTTCATTCAAAAATACCGGTATCCGTTTGTAAAAAGGCCGAAAACTGTCTCCCCACTGACTCACGCAGTGCACTTCATCTATAGTCAATAATTTAATATCCGACTTTCTTTTTGAAATGCAATGTTCAAAGAATCCATCCGTTGATATCCTTTCGGGACTTACGAAAATAAAATCTGGGTTAAGATCCCCATTTGCAAGCTGCTTTAGTAACTCTATTTGTTTATCTGAATTCACTCCACTATGTATAGTTAGAACTTCATAGCCTTGTTCACGAATTTTTACTGCCTGCTCGTCTATAAGTGCTATTAAAGGAGAAATTACGATAGTGATCCCCTGAAGAGCTAATCCAGAAAGCCAATATATTAGTGATTTCCCCCCACCGGTTTGCATAATGCACAAGGTATTATTGCCACCAATTACGCTTGAAACAACTTCTTTTTGAAATTCCTTCAGCGAGAAATATTCCTCCATTTTAGGAAAGTGTTTTTTAAATAGCACTTCTAAATCAGTAACCATAGCCGTCCTCAGAAATATTAATCCTCAACAAATCGATTTCTTCAGAATACAAACCTGCAATAAAAGATAAAAAAGAATTCACAAGCACGTACCTATAGTTATTATCAAGTTTTATATCGCGTTCTTCAGCTTCCTTCTTCAACAGTAAATATATGTTATACGCATAAAACGCAAATAAGTCATAAGGATAGAAGTAGTTTTGCTGCGTTGTGATTTTATCCAGATCAATCATTAGAAATTCAGAGTCTTGCCTACAATTAAAAGCCTTTTTATCAGTTAGATACCACAAAGCCCAAATAGATTCCCGACTTCTATTGGGAAAAACAGATGGGTATAATTTATACAGAAAGTGGCTTTTTATCCCGCCACCTATCACTCCATATACTATATAATCTTCGCCGTTTAAATCAGACAAGCCCATTTGATCATAGAGAGTAAAATTGTCATAAGTCTCTTCATTGTAGAAATGCTTTAAGTAATCTATGGCGAAAACTGTGAGATTTCTAACCACAAGTAATAAGTCTCCTGGATCTGCAATATTAAATTCTGCTCTGTACTTATCTAATTCTTTCGCCTTTTTATTTTGAAGAGTTAATCTTATAATAGGACATGAATTCCTTAGGACACTGTTTTTGAAGTTTGGCGGATCATCTTCATACTCATCTAAAGCTTCTAGATCTAAGATATCTAGGTAGCTTTGTCTATCCTTTTCAAATTTTTCAATAGCCTCATTAATTATTCTTTTAAAACTATCCTCTTTGTTATCGGCCTTGCTTGAATCGTCAGTTACAGTAACACCCAATTCCTCGACAATCTTTGCAAGCTCTTTTCCCGTTATCCTATAACCTGCTTCTGTTTCAAGAAATTGCTTAAAATAGGAAGTAAAATTCGTTCTTATTTGAGAAAATACTTCTTTAATGTGGTCATTGTTATAACAAATTTCTTCGATATCACGATTTGGATAAAACATTTACATACCCTCAAACATGTCTTTGGGCCCCTTTGATTTCTTGCTCCATCAATATACTAACGAAACCGTTCTTCTGGTGTTCTTGAGGACGATCCTACATATATACAAGGTTTATCGCTCCTTGCATGAGGATTGCCTGTTTTATAATCTCATTGTTATCCTCAACCATATCTATCTCCTGTGGATTAGTCTATAGAACTCATAAACCGTTTGTTAGATCAGAGTTCATATTAAATATATTATTCAAGACATATATCGAGTAGAGACTCTGCAATCTGGTTTTCGTTGTTTGAGGCATCTGGGTGGAAATGGATCTCCATCTGATATGTCGGCCACTTCCCGGTCTTGTTGCGGACAAGGTATACGAGTTCACCCTCGATTGCTTCAGCAGTAGACCGGTCACCCTCGGTGAAACACCAGACGAATAGCTCGGCTTTTGATATATTACCTATCCATTTATAACCGTGATAGCCTTGTTCACCGTTTGCTCTGTAGCCTATTCTTAGTCTGGAACTCATTGATTGAGAGGTAACACCGACATAATATATCTCATTGTCGTTTTTCAATACGTACAATTTTTGTGTTCCTGTTTTCGTGTCTGGGGCAACGAAATGATCAATAGATTTCCCATTCACAGAGAGACACTTGTAGTCATTTTCCGATAACTTTATTTTGTAGCGGTTATAGTTATTTGTTTTCACTTTTTCCCTCCACCACCTCTATCTCCTCCGGCGTAAGCCCGTAGAGCTCATAGACCATCTGGTCAATCTGGTGTTCGTATTCTGTAATATCTGCTTGGGGGGAGCGTTTTTTTACTGACAGAATCTTATCAACTAACATTTCGATCTTTTGAACGATGGGTTGATTTTCTGCAGTTATCGGTGGAACCAATAAAGGTTCTAAAGCTTGTACACTAATAATCAAATCACCTGTTCCTGTTTTTGGTGCTTTATTGAAAAGTAGCCTGTTTCCAAGTTTACTATTCATGTAAGCACATAGAAATTTGAGATGTTTCCCTGTCATTATACAAGTACTATCCTGGCAAAAGGTTCGCTTATTATCATATGCAAATCTTAAAATTGATCCTATCCTTTTCCATATCACCTTCTCTTTCTCGAACTCATGGTAGTAGGCACAAGCTCGCAGGTTCCACCAATTGGTTCCTTGGTCATCTCGTTTTTTTGCTTTCACCTCAAATTTTTTTAAATGTCTATAAACCGATGGATATAACCTAGGAACATTAGTATCAAATCCAGTGGCTAATAAATACGACCCCGACCCTTTATGTAAATAATTTTATATATCTCTTCATCGTAATATCGGCTTAATAATTTCTGCGCGTTGAGGATCTTCATTAACT
>JAEOSP010000408.1 GCA_016840305.1 Candidatus Hodarchaeota archaeon | reverse complement strand
GCCCAAACGCAAATCAATTGACGCTGCCCCGCTTTTCCTAAGGGATTCAAAATTGGGAGACGGTACTATAAAGAGAGCCTCTTTATCCCCCTCGTCTTTCCCTTTACGGAGTAATTCCACTATTTTGTCTGCCTTCAAGATCATCAGTTTTGTTTTCCTAATTGTTCAATTTCAAAAACTTCAATGTTCTTTAAGATTAACTCTTTTAGACTCGCATCCTTTTTCTCTCTTATATGAGGAAATTCTCTCCATAAATCTAAATCGTTAAATGCTAACCATGCCCCATTCAGTATATCTGCAAGGGTTGCGGCTTCCTCAGCAGGTACGATATCTTTCCTGATTCTATTGTATATTCTCTCTTCCTCTCTACAACTCGGCAATATTACATCGGAATCATCTACAATACTTTTTACAGTACTAATAAGGCCTGGAATCATTTCTGATAAGACATTATCCGAAATATTTAATAAAAAGCGACTACCTTTATCCATTGTGGGTAGAGTTGAGTCGGCGAACATCAAGAGGTAATTATCAGGCGTTTCAATCTCGTAATTTTTAGCGGCATCAAGCAGATTATGCACTCTCGTGAGTGTATTAGGATATCTAGTAGATCTTGTTTCTCCGGCCTTGGGTGAAAGCAGGTATGCATGTGCATGTAAAAAGGAGACTCCGAATAAATATAAGCCAACGAAATCCGCAAAAGTCTCTTCAATTTGGCAGTATGATATTTCCCGTATTATTCGATAATGCTCTATAAAAAACAAAAAATTGCTTATGTCTTCTGGCGGTTCATCCGGTCCTTCAAAAATCTCAACATATTCCCCCCACTTGTTTAAAATAATATTAACAATCAAGTCGTCTATTTGCTTCTTGACTAAATTATTTACCCGATTCTTGGACCAAAGAACATGGCCCAATTCATGTCCAGATAATGGAATTAGAAAAGGATTGGATGATTCAGGAGCAGGGAGACCAATTAGGACGAAATCCAATAACTCCTTTAATCCTCGATATCTGTAAACGTACGGCGAATAATTCCATTCGGAAGAAAGAATAAGGCGGGTTTTGCGCTCTTCCCTGCTAACACGTGGCTCTAACAAGTCCTTCGCAATACGGAATAATGGTCCATAGACTTCAAAGGCATTTCTGATATTTGTCGACCTTAAAATGAACCCAAGGACGGGGAGGTAAATAAATAAATTCCTTAATACAACCGTACACTTAGCTACTATTGCCTCTTTATCAGTTTCAGCAGAAAATGAATTCAAGCTTTCAAGATCCTTTATAAAAGACGATTCCAATAGTTGTAACGCCTTTTGAGAATCTAAATAAGCAAATTCACTTTTCTTAAGTTTAGAAATCTCCTCTAAGAAAGCCTCTATTTTCTTAATAGTATAAACCAGTGTCAACAAGCACTTCACCTCCAGGGGGGGTGTTCAAGCTCGAAATCATGCAAAGCTGGCTCATTCAATAATGCTCTCTTTGATAATGCCAGACAGAATGATTTCAGTCTTTTTGTTTCCTCAATCTCTTCCCCTGAAGCCTTTTCTGGATCGCTGACAATATTTTTTAACTTCATAGTTAGTTTTTTAGCTTCACCAAGCAATTCTTGAACAGTTTCTTTTGATATTGAAAATTTTGAATCTCCAATTGCACCATTCAAAACCAACGCCATCAAAGGATCAATTACATCAATGTACCTAAATCCTATGACGCCTTCTTCATCATGATTTCTAACCAACCCAGCTTCGGAAATAGTTGTTATTAATCTATTAACTGATTCTAGCTTTTTACTCCTTTTTAATATTAAATTATCTAGTTCTATTGCAGCATCACATGCCAATGAAGGAAGGTCTTCTCCAAATTCAAACTTCAGACTATCACTCATAGGACTCATCATTGACCTATAATTCATTTTTTTTATCGATTCTGTCCTAAATTGCATCATATACCTTCCTTTATTCACAAATGTACTAATATACAATTAAAATATTGTATACGTCTCTTAGAAGATAATTCTTTCAGCCTAATTTTAAAACAAAAAAAAGCGCAGTGCGCCACTACGCTAAAGAAAACTTGAGAGAAATATCTCCACTGATTTCATCTCAGCCCTTTATTTTTGTTTACATGTATCAAATATATTGTGTATTTCACTGTTGTCTACACTATATATGGTGTAGATGTCAATTCTTTTTTTTTACTCCAAATCACTTTAATATTTTCCAATTTGGATTTTATCGTACCGGGTTAAGAAACAGGTTCTGACGAACCAATCGTGATTTTCTCCCGAAAGTACCTGCAAGAGCTGGGGAGCATTGTGGGGGAGGGTGTCCGAAATGGATCTATTCTCTGCCTCACAGTGGCCTTAAGCCCTGACCCTGAGTTCTCAGGATCATGGGACATCGCGGAAATGGTGGCATATCCGCTCAAGCATTTCAAGTGAAGATTATTTAACTAATCCACTACCCCATTACTGCAGTACCTGAATTGTCGCCTCAATTCGATTTATAAGCGTATCTCTCTCAGTTCTTCCGGAGTGCTCCAGGGGATGTGATTGTACTGTCGTGTATCAAAGTGTAAATTTTCTATGTCGTCATCGCGGCAGGTCCAAATTACTGGGATTCCCAAATCCATGGCGAAACCAGCCTCACAGTAAATCCCACGCCTTCAGCCCGCAAAATCAGCTACGGGAAAAACCCTGTTACTCTGAGATGGCTCGCTGATTGTGGATTTTTTTTTGTAACGCCTCATTCATCTGATAGACGATAATTCCAAGAAAATGCATACAAATATAATAAATACAATATGTTACAAAGGCATTATGGGAAATTAATGTGGAAGGCGCATGGCTATTAATTTTTTATTAAAACACTTGACAAAAAATTAATAATATATATGTTGGATCCATGTCGAACATACAATTAATTCTGCCAATTGATAGATATCCGGTTTTTTATTGTTGGAGCAACCATGTGCTGCGTAGGTATGAAGATTTATATCCAGAAGCCATAAATGATCCAGGTGTTCCTCCGAGGAAAGTAGCTCTGCCAGATAGTGGGCCTTTGTTTTCCTTAACAAAAGAAAGGGCAGCGGTTGGC
>JAEOSP010000407.1 GCA_016840305.1 Candidatus Hodarchaeota archaeon | reverse complement strand
CAGATACAGCTTTATCTCAAATTGTCAAACTTGTTGAGGATGCTCAAGCTTCAAAAGCTCCAATTCAACGATTAGCTGATGTAGTATCTGGTCGTTTTGTACCTGCAGTTATAATTATCTCATTCATCACATTTATAGTTTGGTATGGTTTGTTTTCATTAGGGATACTCTCTGAATCTCTTTTGTCAGATCTAAATCTTAGTCCATTTGTATTTTCATTAAAACTTATGATTGCAGTGTTGGTGATAGCATGTCCTTGTGCTCTAGGTTTAGCAACGCCTACAGCAATAATGGTTGGTACTGGTAAAGGAGCTGAACAAGGAATTCTGATTAAGAATGCTGAATCTCTAGAAGCAGCTCAAAAGATAGATGCAATTATTTTTGACAAAACTGGAACGCTTACCATGGGAAAACCACAGATCACTGACATTGTAATTCTTAAAGATGATTTTAAAGAGGAAGAAATATTGAAGTGGGTTGGTTCAGCTGAAAAAGGCTCTGAACACCCATTAGCTCAAGCAATTCTTAATACTGCAAAGAAAAGAGGAATTCAATTACTGGATCCAAAGGATTTTGAGGCGATTGCAGGAAAAGGTATTCGGGTAAGAATTAATGGTTCAATTGTTACTGTTGGGAATAGAAGTTTACTTCAATCAGTGAAGGAAATAGACCAAGATTTGGATAACAAAATGGTAGAGTTTGAAAACCAAGCAAAAACAGTTGTTCTAGTTGGTCTAAATGATGAAATCATTGGTCTTATTGCAATTGCAGATCCTATTAAAGCGAACAGTAAAGTAACAATTAGATTATTAGAAGAAATGAGTATAGAAACTTATATGGTAACTGGTGATAATGCCAGGACTGCAAAAGCCATTTCAGAAGAACTTGGAATGTCAAATGTATTTGCGGAAGTTCTACCAGAGAACAAAGCTGAGATAGTTAAGAAACTTCAAAATGAAGGGAAATTTGTTGGAATGGTGGGTGATGGTATAAATGATGCCCCAGCTTTAGCTCAGGCAAATGTTGGATTCGCCATTGGTAGTGGGACAGATGTAGCAATCGAAACTGGAGATATTGTATTGATAAAGGAAGATCTTCGTGATGTGGTTGCTAGTATTAAGTTAAGCCGAAAAACAATTTCTAAAATCAAGCAAAATCTGTTTTGGGCCTTTATCTACAATGTTCTTGGCATTCCATTAGCTGCAGGGGTACTATTTCTTCCGTTCGGCATTTTATTAATACCTGAAATTGCTGCTGCTGCAATGGCATTCAGCTCTGTTTCTGTGGTTTCCAATAGCCTTTTATTACGTTTTTACAATCCTAGTAATAATCTACAGGCTGTTTAACCTTATTTCTTTTTCATCCTTTTTTCTTAAGTATTCAGGTTTAAGATGTATAAGTACGATAAACTATGTAAAAGTTTACATAAAGTCCCCATATTGCGCTTATCCCCTTTTCTATTCTGAAAATGATTTTTCGATCTGGACTATGATCTGATTCTTGTTTTTAAGCGTGATAAGGATAATCATTTAAGGCATGATTCTCTAATAGTATCTTGTAATTCAAAATTGTAAAAACGTCTTTACCTTTATTTAAGACTTTTCTCTTAATATCGCGATCTATGGGATTAGGAACGTATTTTAATTTGTATGATTCAGAACCTATTCTTAAATTGTCAGAAGTTGATTATGCTCGTGCCGATACATTCGGGGATAGAGCTTGTTCATTGTCACGTTTGATGGCAAAGGGTTACCATGTTCCTAATGGCATAGTAATTTCAACAAAAATCTTCAAACGTTATCTAAATACAACTGTAGGGAATAAAAGAATTGATCATCTAGTCCGAGAAGTTACAAATGCAAATTTAACAGAAACTTCTCAGGAAATTCAAGATCTAATTAATTTTAGTCCAGTTCCCATGCAAATGGCAAATTCAATCGCTACGGGAATTACATCACTCTTAGATCAGATAGATTCTCAAGCACTTATAATAAGGACCTCAGCTAGTGTAGAAGGCTCTTCAAGACATGTATGCTCAGGAAGAGGAGTATTTTTCCATATGAACGATATTGGGAAAATAATTCGTGTTGTTAAAAATTGTTGGTCTTCAGCATACACTGCTGATGTAATTAGGGACTTAATTGAAGTTGGTCTGCCGCCAGATAGTGTATGGGTCGCAGTAATTATTGAAGAGATGAAACAAGCAGAAATATCTGGTGTTCTTACTGTGGAGAAAGGAGAGCACGAAAATCGTATTTGTATTAGATCCAACTGGGGTTCTCTGGTTTATCAATCCGAAGATGGAATTGTATGTGATCATATTGTAATTGATGAAACAGAAAAAGTGGGAGAACCAATTGAAATTTATAATGCTTACAAGGAGAAAATCTCACACATATCACCAGGGGTAACTCAACAAACCATTATAGAGAATGATCCAGCAAAAGTAAAGACATTATCCTTGAATGAGCAACAAATTTCGACGTTAGTCCAATTAGCAAAAAAAATGCACGAAGATTTTGAAATAGGATATAATGTTGAGTTCATTTTTGATGAAGAAGGAACACTCTGGTTACTTGATGCAATTCCTCTTTCTGTTCATAGAAATCTTAGAAAAATAGGCGAATCAGAGGAGTAATAAGGGAATTCCCTAATTTCCGATAATTAATCGAAGAACATTAACTCGATTGCTTCTTTTATTGGAGATGTGAGTTGGTAATAAACTTCACGGCCTTCCCTGAAATACGTTACAATGTCTTCTTTTATCAAATTCTGGCATTGATATGTTAATGAAGAGTCTTTTATACCAGTACGCTCTTGGAGTTCGGATCGTTTGATCGTTCCCTCAATATGATTTAGAATTATCATCTCTTCTAAGATAGGAAGTCTGGAATTGGAAATTTTCTTCATTCCTTTAAGTGATTGGGAAAAAGAAGATGAAATTTCGTTTAAAGGGGCAATTATTGGCCAAGTTATCTTCTTGGGTTTTGATTTCAACTCTTGTGATACCTGAAGGTTATTATCTTCAACAATACTTACAGCTAGAAGAAATCCAAGACGTTTAACGACAATTAGAAACTCTTCGAGAGATGGAGATTTTATTTCATTATCCTCATCTTCCAAAAATGGGAGCTGGCGTGTAAGCCATAACGCCAATCCAGGAAGGCCTAAAGAAAGGATGCCTATGGACTTAATGATATCATTAGACAGTAAATTTTTGTTACCAAGGGTTTCCATTCTTAATTTCAGCATCTGTTCAATTTCACTAGGATATGGTTTCTTGAAGTAGAATTTGAAGGGTTTTTTTCCAAAAATTAAAGGTTTAGACTTCTTTCCGTGCAATTCCAACATTTTGTATTCAATCGTACTTAGAATTACAACGATAACAACTTTATCGTATCGAGATCGACTTTCGATATCAATTAAGGATTGCTTAGTTAAATTATTCCAGATAGAAAAGATGCCGTCAAAAAACAGTACCTGTGTGTTATGGAAATCTGTGGTCTCCCACCAATCCCAAAATTTTTCGCTGTGATGGATGTATTGAGAATAATGGGGACCATATGCTTTGTTTAATTCATGAGAAAGAAACATAGCAGCAGTCGTTTTCCCAATCCTTTGAGGGCCTATTATAGCAACAATTTCACTTTCATGTGAAAATTCTTTGGAAACTCTTGGTCCAAGACTATGTTCACTTAGACGGTCAATTTCACTAGTAATAAGGCAAGTATTAAAATTTGAAGATACGAAATCATCTTCAAAGATATTTAACATGTTTTGAGAACGATCAAAGGATTTTCTATATTGCTGAGCGTTTTTTTTGCCCTGTTCAAAAGAATCGAAAATGGAACGCAGTAGAAAACCCTCTGATGAAAAATGGTATTTGCTTTAAATCTTAAATATTGAAGAATATAAATAATTCGAAATTTGAAATATCCGACATAAATTAACATGCCCATAATATGCCTGTACAGCTTGTATAGTAAAATTTTTACGACGTTTCTAAAGATTTAGTATGATTTTCTCTCCTCCTGTTTTTTCATTTCTGCTTTTAGCATTTTTTTCATGGTGATGCTTCTAAAGAACAATTTTAATTTAAGATATTATTCAGGAACTGACTCACACAGTTGGAGTGAACAGGGAGTTTTTAAAAATCTCCGTTCTCAAAACTAATAGTGAACTCTCTTAGCTTGGAAGATGGATAATGTATAAGAAACTTCTAGAGAAAAAAATTGAAGGACAATCCTACCTCAATTTGATGATAAAAACTCTTGGAAATCTAAAATATGTTTTTCTAGCCATAATCTTCCTCCATATATTGCTAGGAGCAATAATTACTCCTCTTTTTACTAGTGACTTTGAAAGAAACATCTTTTATGGACAAGCTTTTTGGGAACATGGTTTTCAAGTTTATGATCTTACCCCATTAGATATCGATCCAAATTATTCCATTGGGGATCCTACTTCTGGACTTTTAGCCTACGAGAACACTACTTATGATTATCCGACAATTCAATTGCTATTCTGGGCAGGGATGGTACTTCTTCCATTCCCACAAATAACAATAAAATGGGTTCTTTCGTTTTTTGATGTAATAAATTGTGTCCTGCTATTTATTTTACTTAAACGCAGTTCATCAGAAGGGAACAATGGTAACGAGTTGAAAGATTTTGATAAGCTATTTCTTGTAGGTTATTTGTTATTAACAATTCCATTTTCAGCAATTGAAGGACAATCCACCGCCATCACGAATTTTTTCTTATTTTTTCCACTTGTACTTTATACATACAAACCATATGCGAGCTATATAGCCATTGGTCTTGGTTTTCATTGGAAATACGTATCATTGCTTGTCCTCCCTTATATCTTGCTTAGGGATTATAAATATTGGAAAAAAATGCTTTCAGGTTTAGCTGCATTGATCTTGACAATTTTGTTACTCTCTTTTCCACTTTTATGGTCGAATTTTATTTTGAGATATTTCGGTTTTTTCGGTAATTTGAGGTTGTACTCTGGTCAAATTCCCTCTAATCCTTTATTATTATCAGAGCTCTATATATCTTCATTACTTTCAACTGGAATATTACTTTTAGGATTCTTCCTTTGGTTAAAACCGATTTTTGAAGAAAAACGAATTTCTTTTGATATCCAAGGAATACTCCAAAGAGCATATTGGTTACCATTACTCTTTTTATTGATTTTTTTAAAAATATATGCTACAGCCTTTCCTTGGTACTGGTTATGGTTTTACCCATTGCTAGCGATACTTCCTGAAAGTGAGAGAAGAATTTTCACGTTACTGTTTATTCTTACTTTCACTATTGGAATAATAGACTTTATTCACATGACGGTTGGATTTGAGACATTCTTCAGCTATTTTGAATAGGATAATATTTTCCTAGAAAATTTCAGTTTTTTTTTGCATTTCTGAGAATTCATCACAAATTTATCATTTGAATTGGTTCTATCTGTTCCTACATTTTTTTCCAAATCTTGTTAATAAATTGTGGAGAAAAATTAGTATATTGAGTAAACTCAAGATCACCCAATATGCTGAATGACTGAAATGAGGGAAAGAAGCGTGGGGGAGATAATATTCTGCTTATTTCTTTTTCCCTGTTTTTTTCTTGCCTGTTTTCTTTGTTTCGGTTTTATTTGTCTCAGTTTTCTTTTTCGTTGATTTTTTCTTCTTGGCCATGTTATTCACCTTGATTTTGTTTGTTTTTAGAAATTAAGAGTGGTACATTAGCTCTGTGGGAGAATCATTTTCAGTTATTATCTTCTTCTAAGTAATCTCTATAATCCTCCTCGTCATCGTAGTCGTCGTCGTCATCATCATAATCGTCGTCGTCTTTGTAATAATCATCGTAATATTCATCACTCCACCTATAGTTCTCTTTTAAACGCCAATGATTCTTGTTATCGTTTTCAGTTTTTTTTTCTTTCTCTTTTGAATTTGGTCCATACTTCATTGTTATCCTCTCTTTATTGACTAATGAAATATCTATTTTTTGGAAGAAACTCGGAGAAGCTAAATTAAATGAGAATCTAACCTGCTAAAACGTGGGAACAATCATCTATTATAACCTTTCCATTTTTAAGAGCTGTTCTTTAGTTAACCTATTCCCAATTTTGGAAAAGAATATTCTTTCTAGTACTCAACCAGGTTAAGTTACTCTCCTATTTTCATGGTTTGGATTATGTGTAACATAAGAAGGAAAACGCTGTTTTTATAATGTCAGGATTCAAATAGTGCATTATTATATTTCTTACAAGAAGATTCTACTACAGATGCCTGGTTAATTGCTATCCTTGGAATAACATAGATATCTGGAGAAAGGACGTACTTCTGCTTAATCATCAGTCATCAATGTAATAATGGAATGAAAAGAAAACTTAAAACCTCTTTCTCTTTACTCTAGTAAAAGAGAATAGTCTGTATCGAGTTGATGTTAAAACAATTGTATCCAAGAGTAATTTTATGGCCTCTATAAGGAAGTGCTTTTCCTTAGTACTAGTTTTACCCGTTGCTAGCAATATTTTCTGAAAGAGAGATACGACAAATTTCATCATTATTTTTTGGTAATGTCGTGATTGGAGTAATAGAATTTTTTGATATAACTGTCGGAATTGAAATATTCTTTAGTGTTTTCCTTAGAAACCCAATATGCTTCATAACAGAAAAAAGAAAAGAAGAGTGAGAGAGAGATTTTCTGTTTTTAGTTATCATCTTCTTTTAGATATTCTTTATAATCCTCCTCGTCATCAAAGTCGTCAAAGTCGTCGTAGTCGTCTTCATTATAGTCGTCTTTGTGATAATCATCGTAGTATTCGTTATTCCACCTATAGCTCTCTTTTGTACGCCAACGTTTCTTGTTGCTTTCATAGGTTTTTCTTGCTTTCTCTTTTGTATTAGGTCTATACTTCATAGTTATCCTCTCATAATTAACTTATGAAATACAAGTTTTTTGTAAGTGATTGGGAGACACTCAATTAAATGAGAATCTAACCTAAAAAAACGGAGGAATATTCATCTTTTATAACTTTTCCATTACTAAGAGCTGTTCAATTGTGAATCTAAACCTTATTTTTGAAAAGAATATTCATTCTTGTACTCAAATAAGTTATGTTATTCTTCCATTTTCCTGACGAAATTTGTCAGACAACACAAAAATTCCGTATTCCCTAAAGGAATGAATAAATTCTTTAAAACTATTTCTAACAACTTTAGTAAAAGGAATCTCTCTTTATTAGGTTGAAATTTAAACATTAGTTACCTAGAGTAATTCTATGACCTCTAGAAGGAAGTAATATAGGTAAATCTATTAAATTCTTGTATCTCTCTGGCTCCTCACTATGTATAGGAATTACGACTTTTGGTGCAATGCTTTCTACGATACGTTTTAATTCACTCTGCGGGGCATGACCTGACGCATGAAATTGGTAAAATTGTAGCTTGAATTTCTTTACCCATTCCATCATTCGATTGAAATCTATTATTCCCTCCTCTGAAAATGGATCACCATGGGAATAGAAATACGAAGCATCAGTAGGTTGGATGTCAATTAAATCTGTCAAATTCCAAAAATCACAATGAAAAACGTATTCCTCTTGATTAAAATTTGGAGAGCTAATAATATTAAATTCTGAACCGTCTAGGATTTCTTGTTCCCATTTATAATAGCGAGATTTTGGGCGTCTATATACTTCAATGTTAGGATCTTCTAAAGGAGGAATATCTAAATTCTTATCACTTTGTAATGTTTTAAGGAGATGAGCTTGCTTAAAATTGATGAGTAGCTTTCTTGAGTTTTCTTTTGCTGAAAAATAGAATGATCTGAATCGATCTATGTCCCTCAGTGAGTAATTTGCTATTGCTAATCCATCGGTATTTTTAATAGCCTCTGAAACATCTTTCTGAACTTTTTCTTCATTCATTTCAAAATCCTCGCTCACATTTGTTCCCTCCATAAGTAAAGTATGAACATTTTTCTCTCTGGCCAGCTTTATGAAGTCTCTAGTTAAATCTTTTCTCCATCCATGCAATCTTATATCACCTGAATAACCAATTGCATAATCTTCCTTACGATTTTCAACTATAAAGCCATAAGAACCCGGTATTGAATGATCAACATGAACTGGAAATATATTTAGATCTGATATCTGTATACTGTCCCCTGTTCTGAAAGTTCGAATATTAGAAGGACTTTCTTTAGAAGCAGGTTTAATGAAAGGTCGTCCGAATCGTGGCCTGGATGTTTCTTGTATTGATTGAATTATTAGTTTAGCTGTCTCACCCATATGAATCGGTATTGATTCGTGCAGGAGATTTAAATTGCCGTAATGATCCATGTGTGCATGTGAAAGGAAAACACCATTGATTATTTGTCTTTCACGCCCAAAATCAACATTAAACGAATCATCATATAAGCCTTGAATTCGAGGAAGAGTGTCAAATTCAAAAAAATCTGTTAAACCTTGGCTAGTCCGTGGTTGCAAATATCCAGAAAAATATATGCTTTCTTGTTTAAAAGATCGTCCAAAATCAAGTAGAATTTGAGATTCTTCTGATTCAAGTAGAAAACAATTCCCTCCAATTTCATTTACTCCACCGTACGGTGTTAAATACATTTTTGTCCCTTCAGGATGCTAAAGATCAGAAAATATTCACCCATTAATACTGAATGAGTGTACTGACATTATTATTGTGTTACGTTTTAATAAGTCTTTACTATTCTTTCTTTGAGTGAGTTGAGTCTAATGGAAATTTAAAATAGATTTGTAAGAATAAATCCTTGCATCACATTTCTAAAGGACGTTTTTTGAATATCAACGCAAAATGATGGTGAACATTTGAAACAAAACTATAAGGATAACCGTAAGGTCTTAATACCTTTTGATTTTGAAGCCAGATTCGTTCCCCCAAGAATGTGTACCACTTACTAATATGCGATGGTAATTCGAAAGCTAAAGGTACCATTTCACCCTTATCTCGGATGTTCTGAATAAATACAATGAGATGACCACCTGGTTGGAGTAAATCATGGATATGAATGAAGATTTTGCTTAATTCCTTCAGAAATTCGTCTTTTTCCTCAATTAATCCAAGATCACAAGGATTTTCCCCGTATTGAAGGTCAAGACCTTTTTCTTTTCTAGCTATTTGATTGTAATCCTTTTTCTTCTTAAGTATTCGCCAGTATGGGGGTGAAGTAATACAGAGAGAAAAAGATTGACTTTCAAGAGTTTGTAATTGTTCGCGCGCATCACCTTGTAGAATTGGGAATTCCGTGCGCGATCGTGCAGTTTTCACATACTTGGGGTAAAGCTCTATTCCTACTCCTTTTCTACCAGTCTCATCACAAGCAACTAAAGTTGATCCTGTTCCCACAAATGGATCAAGAACAAGATCTTCTGGTTTAGTAAAGAATTTTATGAAATCTTGAATCATTGAGGGTGGAAAAGAAGCCGGATGAAGGTCTATTTCATGGGAGATATCACTAGATTTTCCATCAGCGATGAACCAGGATTTTGTGAAACGAATCCATTCTTTTCCTGAAAGAATGTTGAGCTTATTTCTTGGATCTACTTTGTTCATTTCTTCCATTATTTCTCACGTTAACAAACTACTCTAGTTAAAATTTTTATATCAATCGACTTTTCAAGTCTTTTCAAGAATACGGTGGACTTTGATGAATATAAGCTGCATAATCTTTGACGTTGACGGAACACTTCTTGATAATACTAAATACATTATCAAAATTTTTCAAGAGTTACTTATCAAATATCTAGGAACTTACTCTAGTATGTCTTCTGAGGAGGTATTAGGCCTATGGGGTCCTCCTGGTGATGTGATATTCCAAAATATCTATCCTCCAGGAATAGTTGAAGCTGCTTGGGCTGAATTTCTAGATTTATATCGTAAAGGCCATCCTAAAAAGGGCTTTTTTACCTCAGATCAAATAAACAGTTTCCGAAAATATGTTGAGTACTTAGCGATCTTTACTGGTAAGGGTAGACAAACAAACGCCATTACTCTTGATGTTCTTGGTTTGAATGAATGTTTTGATGTAATATTCACAGGAAATGATGTTATTAACTCTAAACCTGATCCAGAAGCACTATTAAAGATCTTAGATATTCTTAAGCTGAATAAAAATGAGGTTCTATTTATAGGAGACAGTCACCTGGATATTAAGGCTGGAAAGGCCGCTGGAATTCCAACTGCTGGCGCTTTATGGGGTACAGTCGAGAGCGAGAAGTTAATCGATTCTAAACCTACCTATATCTTTGAATCTCCCCTTGAATTCATTAATTTCGTGCAAAAACAGAATTAGGCTTGATTTCATGACTTCTAAAATGATTGAAAATGATTTTCCAGTCATTAAAATAAGTCAGCTCGCGGTTCCTGAAAGGAGTAGTTATAAACCAATCTACCAGATATCTAAATGGTTTGCCCGACGTTCATCTGCGATTTTTCGAGCAATTTTACTGAGCACGAACTTAAATTCTTCAGAAAACTTCATGGAAAAATTCTATACAGAGGAATCCTTTTCTGGTATTACGATCTTGGATCCATTTATGGGAGGTGGAACAACAATTGTAGAAGGTCTAAGACTTGGGATGAATTGCATAGGGATCGATATTAATCCAGTTGCATGGTTTATTACTAAGACTGAGTCGGAACTCGTTGATATTGATCATTTGAAGTCTCATATTACAAAATGCGAAAAAGAACTTGCTGAGTCTGTGAAGAAATGGTATACTACGGCTTGTCCCGTTTGCTCTAAATCTGCTGATATAATTTACACTCATTGGGTAAAGGAAATCACTTGTAACCAGTGTCATTCGAAAGTTCCTTTATTTCGCGATTTTATAATAGCATATATGGTTAACGAAGCAGTATTACTTTGTCCATCATGTTTTACATCGTTTAGCTCGTCAGCTCCTATTAATAATAGAATTAAGTGCCCTGTATGCGAATATAGCTTTGTACCAAAAAAAGGTTATAGAACTGGAAGAAATTCATGTAATTGTTCAGAGTGTGGCAATCGAATAGAAATTCTGAAATCTATCCGTTCAGAAAAGGTACCTTTGTCAAGTAAAGCTTTTGCAATTGAAGGATTTTGTCCTCATTGCTTTAAGATTGGTGATAAGAGTTCTAAATTGGCAAAATCTCGTTATAAGTTTATAAAAAGCGTTTCTAAAGCTGACATTGATCTGTACCAGCAAGCGGTTAAGTACTGGGATAATCATTCCAAGCAATTCGTATGGCCTAAACAAAAAATACCGATTGGATCCACAACTAAAGTTTTGTACAATCATAGATACACAAGATGGTTTGAACTTTTTAATGGTAGACAGTTATTAGCTCTGAGTATGATTCTAACTCATATTAAGAAAATAGCTGATATTCGAATCCAAGAAATGCTCTTGGCTGCATTTATTAATTTATTAAATCATAATAACGTATTCACCCGTTATTCACCAAAAGGACAAAAAGTAGAAGGTATTTTTGCACGCCATGATTTCCATCCGTTGTCTACGTATGCTGAAAATAATGTTTGGGGGACAAGATATGGTCGTGGGACATGGAAAAAGTGTCTTATTCGCTTAATAGCTGGTAAAAAATACAATACCACCCCTTATAATTTCAAAAGACATAAACTGGGATCTGTGAAAACAACTCGGGAGAAAGTTAAAATTGGTAAAATTGATGGAAAACTGTTTGAAGGAAATTCTAACTGCTTTCCCAATGAAAAAAGTAATTTATTATTACTTTGTCAAGATTCTGAGGATATCCCAGAATTTAAAACTCCTGTTGATCTTATTATATCAGATCCTCCCTATGCAGATAATGTAAACTATTCAGAACTCTCTGATTTCATGTATTCCTGGATTCGCTTAATCTTAAAAGATAGATATGACTTTTTCACCCCTTTTGACACTCCTAAGGAAGGAGAAGCAATTGAATCCGATAGAAAACATCTTAATTATTACACAAAACTAACTGCGATCTTTAAAAGATGCAAAAAGCATCTTAAGCTAGAAGGATTATTTATATTCACCTTCCACCATTCTAGTTCTGATACTTGGTTTAAAATTGCAGAAGTTCTTAATAGTTCAGGTTTTCAGGTTATTAAAACTCATGCAATACCAAGTGAAGCCCCTAATGTCTTGAACATTAAAAATAAAAAAGCAATTTCGTATGATTTAATTATTGTATGCAAAAAAATGATTGATAAACAAAAAAAAGAATTAAACATGACGGAATTTATGAAACACCTGGAAAAGAACTTTTTAGATCGATTAAGAAGTTACAGGGAGGAGGGTTTAAATATAAAGGGTATTGATTTAATTGTAGTTTTTTTCGGGGAGTTTTATGTACTTATATCAAAATTTCAGCCTATTGAGGAATTTAGTAAACCTCTCCAGTTTTCAATTATATCAAAAGAATGTAAAGCATTACTTCAAACACTAAATAAAAACCCATAATGAGACGTATTGAATGAGTGATGAGTCTAACTATAGTTTGGTTATAGGAAATGTTAATAAAACTCTTCCTATTGAAGCAAAAAATCGATTATTCGATTTAATTATAGCTGACCCACCCTTTGGCATTTCCTTCAGTAAATCCTCCCATGAATATGGAGCCAAAGAGTACAACTTATATAAAGACGATTTTACACCCGATTTTTATCTTAATTTTTCAAAAAAATGGATTAAATCATGTTATGATGCCTTAAAGCCTAATGGTAGTCTTTATATTATTTCAGGTTGGACAAATCTGCAATATATCCTGAATGCTGTTAAACAAACTGATTTTCACATGTTAAATCATGCAATTTGGCATTTTTCATGGGGAGTATACACAAAAAGACGGTTTGTTACAAGTCATTACCATATAATCTTGCTGGTGAAGAATAAGAAGAATTATCAATTTTATAAGCAAAAACATTATGATGAAGACGTTTTTTATTGGAAAGAATATAATCGCGGGAATGATCCGAATCGAATAAAGGGTCATCCATGTCAACTACCTATTGTTCTTTTGAAGAAATTAATCTTAACATCAAGTTCTAAAGGTGATTTAGTGGGGGATGTGTTTTCTGGATCTGGGGGTACTATTCTAGCTTCTCGTATGACTGATCGTGATGTGATCGGATTTGAAATACGAAAAGAGTATGAGACCATTATCAAACAAAAAGCAAAGTTTGGTGAATCACTCAAAAAGAATAAACAAACAGGCTCTCTTGATCAATATTTGAAGGATGAAAAATAGCTCTCATTGATCTTCCTCCCATCCATATAGTTCTGAAATCAGAATATCGATGTTTTTAATTTGGGATCGTATATCAGAGACACCCTTGGAAGTGAGTAGTCCTTTAACCTTTTCAACTATCTCTAAAAAGATTTTTTTGTTTGTATTAGGATTTTTAATTGGTAGACGTTTCAAATTTTTAATGGAAATTGCATTTGTGAATTTTGAACCTAAATTAAATTGCTTTTCATAATACCAAGTCATTAAACGAGAGTTGAGTATAGCTAGAATATAGAACAAAATATCTGTCTGATGGGCTATTTCTTTTTTTAAATGAAGATTATACACGTTTTGAGTAGTTAAGCTTTCTTTTTGATCATATGCCGCCCAAGGATATCGTTTTATCTTCTGTACGACAATCTTTGGGGAACGATATATCTCAGATTTTTTCTTTGTACGGAAATCCACTGAATCGTTGAAGAAATGATTGCCTGTAATCATATATTTATCAAAATCCTCTCCTGTTAGTATGGGTTTCTGATGCACTGATGTTTGCGTTTTATTTATCAGAAATTGTTTTTGTATTTCATCGTTTTCAATTTTTGTTAAACAATTAGAGCATTCAATGTTAGGCTTTCGACTAGATAATGGAACCCACGTATTACATACATTGCAGAACATAATTCCTCCCTTTTTGCTTAACTCTTCTCCCCGTTTAACTGTCAAAAACTGTTCTAAAGGCATTGAGTTACTATTTATTAGTTTTAATTTTCGTATGTCGGATTCGTCGATCTCTAGAGGAAATATATAGTCAGTATTAGTTTGAAATACCTTCTGTTGCACCTTTTGTTTATTGTTTATCAAAATTTCATGCTTTGGATTGATTTGATTTACCCTCTTCCCGATAATTGAGATAAACTCTTGGGTGACATTTTGAAATCGTTCAAAAAAGTTCAGAGTATATATTTCATATTTTCCCAGTAAAAATTTTCTAAGATTCGTATATTGGTTTGATCTTGCCAAATTTTTTGGTAAATATAACGCTAAAATCCCATTTTTTGATGACAGAAGGTTGGTACTCTGATAAACGAACAGTTCAAACGCGTTTAAATTTCTTTTTGACCCTTTAAGTTGGAATTTCTCAGAAAAGTAGTTTTTTTCCTCTCTACTCAACTTGCTTCCCCAAGGAGGGTTTCCTATAACAATGTTAAAACCTTGAAATTGCTCTGGTAAACAAGACCAATCAGCAATTTTGCTTTTTAGAAAATTTCCAACAACTACGTTTTTTGCTATAACATTTTCAATCTCTACATCAAATTGTTTATGAGGTATGGCGTTCTTTAAATTGGTGTTACAAGTCTCTACTGATTTTAAATTAATTTCCATTCCATAAAGATTTTTTAAATGGTAAGGTGAATAGGAATATGAAATCTCTCCCAATTTTTTCCCCCAAGTCTTAATTATTTCTTCGTGAATACTGAGAAGGTATTCAGATGCTGAGATAAGAAATCTTCCATCACCTGCAGATCCATCTAAAATCGTTACTTCACTAATTTTTCTTAAAAAGGTTCTTATTACATTTAAATTAGCATTAGCAATAATATTATCTATCGTTGTAAATTTTTGACAAAAATCTTCGTTTATTTGAGATATCAAAGTTAGAGATAGAGCTTTTCTTGTAAGCTCTTTTACTAAAGGCATAGGTGTATAAAAAGCTCCCAATTCCTTCTGAAAGTTAATATTCTTATGTTTATTCAACAGTATACACCCAAGGTTCTTCTAAAAGGCTAATTTTATTGTTGATTGACATATTGCACAGGTTTCGTGAGTTAATAGCCATTCCTCGAGATGATGTTTATGATAGGCTTGGTTGCATACAGGACACCGTACGATAGTCTGTTTTTTAGCCATTTGCATACATATTATGCATAAATCACTTTTAACACTCACTTTATAATCATTATTAAAGTATCTCTTATCTAAAGCTGGTTTAGAGTAATCTATTACAGTTTTTTGTGATTCTGTTTCCCCCTGCCTGTATTTCTTAATAGTTTTTTCACGAGGAAAAACAACAAAGTGATTTTTGTCTATATGGGAAAAAAAGGCACGAAATTGAGGTATAGAATCCTTGTCAGGAATATTCCCAACAATTATCATTTTCTTTTTTGCTCTGGTCAAAGCGACATTAAATCTTCTATTATCTTCTAATAAATTCGGTGAAACTACAGTACAAAGAGACAATATTATAAGTTGTTTATCTGAGCCCTGGTATCGATCAATTGTGTCTACAACGACTTTTTTGTGACTACTCAATGCACGTGAGATTTCAGCCACTTGACCCCTAAAAGGCGCAATAACTCCAATATACTCCTGATCTAATCCTTTCTTTAGTAATATTTCCACTAATTCTGATATAATTTGTATTTCTCCTAGATTCACACGTCTTTCCCTATCGAATTCTGTATTGACACCGACATAAACTAACGTTTGATCAGGATTTAATATCAGCTGATTGATGGTTGATTCAGATGAAAAATCAGTATCTGGTGGTAATAAATCCCATAAAAGCTGCCCTCCAACCGTATTATTAGCTTCTTGTACTTTTCCATCGTAATAATTTTGATTACTAAATTCCATCAATTCCCTGTTCATCCGATATTGGTACCTGAGTAGAATGGTAGCTTCAGAATATTTCTTCTTCAATCGTTCAAAGAGACTAATTCCTAATCCTAGGTCTTTTGCCTGATAGCTTTGAATCAATGGGGGAAGTTGTTTTTCATCTCCCACTAAAATGAATTTTTTCCCTTTAGCTATAGCAGATAATAAGTATGGTTCTGCCATCTGAGTGGCCTCATCAACAATTACTATATCGAATTTTAAGTCATCATAAATGCTTTTGCTAATAGTACTAGTCGTAGATGCTATTATAGGTGCTTTCAATAAGTCTTGATAAGATAATTTTCTATTTTTCATCATCATTGGTATTATTTGAGAATTTACAGCTTCTTCGATTCCTAATCTAGTAATAATATCAGAATTATCATGAAAAATTGTTGTATTCAAGTATGTTAGTATTATATTATCAACTGCTGTATTCGTAAAAGCAGTTAGTAGAATTTGGGCATTATTTCTACGTAATTCATCAATCAATCTAGCAATAGTATAAGTTTTTCCTGTTCCCGCAGGACCTTGAATTAAACAATAGTCTTGAGCCTCTATAGATTTATAAATTGCTTCTGACTGACTTGCATCAACGTTTTCTATAGCGTGCTTTTTAATTGCAATGAATCTTGGAGATTTTCCTTCAATTATTATTTTATGGCTTTCATGTTGCGAATAGTAGCCTAAAGAAATATCGAAAATGTTTTTGTTCAGTCTTCGGAAGTTAAAGTCAGAGGAATAAGCATCGATAAATTTACTTGAAGGAATAGTATTTGTACAACGTAAGGTGACTCTATTTTGATTTATTGATTTAATAGTTGCGATCATGGTATTATCCGAAAGAATCTCTCCATTACTGATAATAACTGGTTCACCTGCTTTTAATTCAGACTGGTTCT
>JAEOSP010000406.1 GCA_016840305.1 Candidatus Hodarchaeota archaeon | reverse complement strand
TGGCACTGTTGGTCAGATAACATTGCATCAGCAAAGACTGCTAAAAAAGCAGGTTATACCGAGGAGAGAGTTCATCCAGTAATCCATTTTTGGTATAATTCCTATGATAATTTGATTTTACATTCCATTTCATTCTTTCGCAATAAACTGTATGAAGAAGCATTGCGTTTCAACAACTTAGCTGAACAGATGAAAAAAGAAAGGAATGAGGCATATATAAATGCTGATTTCGTTTCATCTGAATTCCAAAAAAGGATTTATCTTAGAGAAGCGATTTGTTATGCGAAATTAAATAATCTTAATGAAGCGATTCGATCTCTAAAGAAAATTTTGGATTGTGAGCATGATGATTCAGAGGAGTTTCTTAACAGGATAAATGAGACTATTGCTAGTGAGGAATTCAAAGATTCTGAGGAATGTCAAGCTATTTTGAATGAAATCAAAGCTAGGATATATCAGATTAATAATCAATAACAACTAAATTACCCTTGAAAGGAGTCATATTAGTTGTTTAAATCCTGTTCCAGATAAATGAAGCAAATAACTAGTAAAAAGCTCCAGTAAGATTTAACTTCATTAATTTAATCTTCATTCGCAAATCAAAGTAAAATACATTTGAACTATGATATTTTTGTTTCCTTAGAGGTTACTTTTTTAAATTAGACATAATGATTTTTTGAATCTGATTATTCTGTATGAAGGGAAAATATATGGTTACTAAAACCGAATCAATAGAACAGAAAGTATCAAAACGTATTTTAAAACCATTCAAAGAATTTCAAAATACAGAACAGTTAAGTGGAATAATTTTAATCCTATGTACTGCAATTGCGTTGATTTTAACAAATTTCTTCTTATTTGAAAACTATACTAACTTTTGGAATACAAAAATGATCGTTAAAATCGGTGATGTTGGCCTTGACAAGAGTATTTTCTTATGGATAAATGATGGATTGATGGCCATCTTTTTCTTTGTTATTGGATTAGAAATAAAACGTGAAATACTTACAGGCGAATTAAATTCTTTACGGAAGGCTTCACTTCCTATAATAGCCGCTATGGGAGGGATGGTTATTCCTGCGTTGATTTATATTCTTTTTAACTTAAATTCTCCCGAAAGTATTTCAGGTTGGGGAATCCCGATGGCAACGGATATTGCATTTACTCTAGGAATATTGGCATTAATGGGTAAGCGAGCCCCTTTTCCTCTAAAAGTATTTATTACTGGTTTAGCAATCATTGATGATATAGGAGCAGTTTTAGTAATAGCACTCTTTTATAGTTCAAATATCGACTGGACAATTCTCTTTGCGGCATTTATTATTTTCTTAACACTTGTTTTACTAAATCGATTAAATATTCAAAATCCGACCTTTTATATCATCTTTGGAGTAATTCTTTGGTTTTTTATCCTTCAATCAGGAATTCATGCAACAATAGCAGGTGTTTTACTTGCCTTCACCATTCCAGCTCAGAATAAAGTAGATGCAAGCAGGTTCATTGTAGATACACAACTCCTTATTGAGGAATTTCAAACTTCTGGAAAGTGTGAATCAGGAGTTCTATTGAGTCAAAAACAACAGTCAGCAGTAAAAGCACTGGAAACTGCGTGTCAAAACGTGGAACCTCCCCTTCAAAGATATGAACGTCTCTTACATTACTGGGTCGCATTTGCTATTATTCCCATTTTTATTCTTGCAAACTCAGGAGTTCTACTGGGAGATATTCCCCCAACGATCCATCCGATTGAATTAGGAATTTTCTTTGGTTTAATTTTAGGAAAACCCTTAGGTATTAGTTTGGCAACATGGATTGCTGTAAAATCAGGGATAACTTCTTTACCTTCTGGATTAACTTGGATGCATATTCTTGGTGGTTCTTTCCTTGCGGGGATAGGCTTCACTATGGCATTATTTATAGGTAATCTTGCAATAACTGATCCTGTACTTTTAATAATGACAAAATTTAGTATATTAGTTACGTCCTTGATTGCTGCTATTCTTGGCATTGTAATCTTAGCGAGAACGACACCCATTGAATTAGATTTAGAAGAATTCGAATGTTAAGATTATTGATATCCAGCTTCCAATTTAATATGGAAATTTTGAATGTAAATAGGATAGGGATTCCCCTAATATTTAAACCTTCAGAGAATGAGGAAGAAAGAGTGATCCAAAGGTTTACAGCATTTAAAGATGCAAAAACACAGGAAGCGTTCATCCCTCTCGTTGTTGAGATTTCGAAAGAATGCATTGAATCTGGTTATGGAAATGATAAACCTTTAGTAATGTACACTGACAGTATGGACACTCCCCGTGAACAACAGATCTTTCTAGAACAATTTACGCCATTAAAAACTGATATTCTAATGTACTACTATTATAAGAAGTAAAAAGGTTTTATAATTGTTGGAATTACTTTTCGTTTTTTTCTAACAATTTTATTTTATTCCATTCTTTCAAAAATAGTTTAGAATCCACTTTAAACCACACAGGGAACTTGGTTGTAAGAGGATCATCACCCTCTAGGATATGGATATATTCACCTTCTTGCCAAATCCAGACACACCAACCTTCATCAGCAGCTTCATATGGCTTCTCAGTAGTACCTACTGGAATAAAATCGGGTAATTCGAGTAATGATTGATCTACATGATCCCACCAAGGAAAAGTAGTCACTATGCCTAGACTATCACTGGCAAATCTCAATTGATTTCCTAGACTGCTTTGAGTGTCATAAAGCTCAATTTTAAAATCCTCAATTATAGGAAAGATTTCTAAATCTATTTTCTTCACTTCTAGATAATAATTATCTCTTTTAACTTTCAATGGCTTATCATTTTCGAAAAAAACATAAGTATCGCTGTTAGGTATCAATTTTTACCTCCTTTCTGATTAGTTTGAGGTCATCAGTTCATCATTTTTCTTTGATGGCTTTTATTGCTTGGGAATGGTTATTTCAGACTCCCATATTAATTACTTCAGTTCCTATTGAAAATGTATTATAATATTGAACGCAAGACAAGTAAAGGCAAATAAAAATCCGTTAATTCCTGGAGATTGAGACAAACAGACATTTTTTAGTGAATCAAAATGGAGCCAGAGATTATTTTTATTTTAGAAATCGGCTTAATTCTTACCTTCGGGGTTCTGGGATCTGATGGATTAAAGAAACTTAAAATTCCTGAAATTTTAGGATTTATAGTTGTTGGAATTGTAACTGGAATTATATTCAAACCATTTGGTCTATTTCAAGATTATTATGTAAGTGTAACAAATGTTGTAGTTGCACTTGCATTAGGATTTATTGGTTTCCACCTAGGATCCGAAATAGACTGGAAAACACTTAAAAAAATGTCATCTAAAGTAATAATAATCCTACTGGTAGAAGCATTCTTCACTTTCTTCTTCGTTACATTTCTTGTTTTCCTTATAACTAACGAACTCTATCTTGCTATGTTGTTCGGAGCATTAGCGTCAGCAACAGCTCCTGCAGGAACCGCAGCAGTTTTCTGGGAGTATGATTGTAAAGGTCCATTGACTTCAACCACGATGATAATTCTTGCCTTAGATGATATTTTTGCAATAATACTTACAGATTTTGCCATTGATTATGCGGTAATTGAGTTAGAGGGAGGAAGACTTGATATAATTAACTTATTTGTTCCTATGATGATTGATATAGGATTATCGGTAGGTTTAGGATTAATTGCAGGTACCTTATTCTCATTTTTACTGAACCGTGAAGATGACCACGGAGAATATGTAAATCTTATAATTGGAGCAGTACTTGTCTGTATTGGAATATCTGGTTTCTTAGGGATATCCTATATCCTCCCAACGATGGTTTTCGGTATCACCATAGCGAGTCTCTGTGAAAGACCTGAAATTGATCCAAGGAAGAAAGCGTTAATTTCAGAAATTTTCGGGACTCAAACAGAAGGAATAATTGGTCATATTGACCAAGAGCTTATTGAAACAAGTGAAGATGAGCCCCATCAAATATTCCATGAAGTATATAAGATTGGATCTCCTTTAATAGCTCTATTTTTCGTATTAATAGGGTTAAATCTGGATATTTCATCCATAACACAAATCGGCCTCCTAGGTATTCTCTATCTTATCGGCCGAACAGTAGCAAAATCTATCGGGGCTTTTCTCGGGGCTAGCATTGCAAAAGCGGAACCTACTATTCAGAAATATTTGGGACCGTGCCTTTACTCACAAGCAGGAGTAGCACTAGGTTTAGCTGTTCTGATTTCCGATAAACTGGCAACTCTTGGTGAACCAAGAACGGGATTATTGATCCTCAATACAATAACCGCAACAACTATTGTTTTTCAAATTTTTGGCCCTCTTGCAATAAAGTGGGCGGTTGAAAAGTCAGGAGAAGCACGATCGTGTTAGAAAACTTACTAACACTGTTGTACTAATTCAATTCTAACTCAAGAATAGCCTTCAGATTGTCAAGCTCTCTTTTCATTTGTTTATTCATCTGATGCTTTATCAAAGGTCTGAGTAAAATGAATATTATTGAAGTCATCCAGTGATCAGAACCTGCATCTATGGTATTGGTAATTTCAGTTTGACCTTCAACATTTTTTAGATCTAGCCAGTTTTCAAAAGGAAATGGACCATGAGTTGATTTTACTCCGAATTGATCTGGAAAAGAAAAATTTACGACTTCATATCCAATTTTATGAGTTTTTCCTGAATAATAATAATTCCCTTCAAAAATCGATCCAATGTTAACTGCTTCATCCGCAATAAGTTTTGTTTCACTAGCACCTTCCACCCAACGATCGTTATTTTCAACATTTGTTATAAAAGAAAAAACTTCTTCTACAGGTTTATTTATTCTTACCGTTGCAGATCCTTTCATTAATTTCACCTAATATATACAAAAAATCTTTATTATCTAATAAACAATTTCTTATAAATTGAATTTCAATCTAGTCTTGCGCTTATCGTCAATAGCCATTCTCATATTTTATAAACAGAATCAAAATACTTAACGGTTTTTCCTGAATGGAATTAGTTCAGACTTGAACAATAATAAAGTTAAACAGGATCTAATTATCGATTTGTTTAAATTCTTTCTTCAATAGTCCATAACAATAGAGGCCAAATCTTTTTCCATTCTTAACGTTATGATCACGAAGATGTCCTTCTTTGATATATCCACATCTTTCTGCTAACATATAGCTTCTTGCATTGTCATCACGAGTTAAAACTATAATTTTGTGAGCTTTCAAATCGTCAAAAATAAATTTTGTTGCCCTTTTTGCTGCTTCTGAAGCTATTCCTTTTCCCTGATAAGCCTGGTCTAAAAACCAACCAAGCTCAAATGAAGGGACTTCCCAATTCTTAGGTTCAATCCATATTTGACCAATATACAAATGAGAGGATTTCAACCAGATTCCCATTACAAATCTCTTTCTTGCTACCCAATAAGCATTAAGTTCTCTTATTCTAATTTCCGCTTCCTCTTTGGTTTTAATTGTGACTGCTTCTGTAACATGATCAACCAAAAAAACTCGGTTCTCATTCCTTTCTAATAAATCATAAAAGGGTTCACCATCACTTTTCTTATATTTCCTGATAATTAAGCGTGGAGTCTCTAACCTAGATGGAATATCTAAAAGCATTTTTTCCAATTTAATGTCTCCTGATGAATTAATAGATAGTAAAAGTAATAAATGCTGTTGTTGATTTTTTTTTTATTCACGAATAGCAGTGTATTAGTATTCTTCCTAAACTATTATAGTAATTTACTACGGATGTTAAGAAGGTTACATTTATGAAAACCACTATAGATTCATCAACTATTGATTGGTTACTTTCAGGAGATCCTTCTATAAAATGGCAAGTAATGAAGGACCTTTGCTTTATTAAACCTGATGAATATGAAAAAGAACGTTCCAAAATTGAGTTTGAAGGATGGGGGAAGGAATTGCTCAGTTATCAGGATAAAAAGGGAACATGGGCTCAAGGTTTCTATAATCCAAAATGGATTTCGACCACATACACTTTATTACTGTTACGAAGATTAGGGATTAACCCCTTAAATGAAAATTGTCGAACAGGAAGTAAACTACTATTAAATAATGGATTACTAGAGGATGGAGGAATCAACTATACAAAAAGCAAGAAAAAAGTTAGTGAGACCTGTATTACTGGTTTAGTGTTTGGGATATTATCTTATTTTCAAATCAAGGACGACAGACTAGAGCAAATTTTTTCATATATTATCAATAATCAAATGAGAGATGGAGGTTGGAACTGCAGATACATACGTGGTGCTACTCACGGCTCTTTCCATACAACACTAATGGTTTTAGAAGCATTACATGAATATGAACAGAGTTTTTCAACAAAAAAATCTGAATTATCAGCGATGCAGGAAAAAGCACATGAATTCTTGCTAAAACATCGTTTATATAAGTCTCATCGGACAGGTAATATAGTAGACTCTAATATGACCCTTCTTACTTTCCCTCAAAGATGGAGATATAAAGTTCTTTCTGCTTTGGACTATTTCCAAACAATCAATCACCCTTATGATGAAAGATTTTCTGATGCAATTGATACGATCCTTAAAAAGGAGAAAAATGGGAAATGGCCATTGCAACAAGCTATTCCTGGAAAAATTTGGTTTAAAATGGAAGAAGCAAGAAAACTAAGTCGTTGGAATACGTTACGAGCTTTAAGAGTACTGCAATGGTGGAGAAACTCGTTGCACTTATAATAAAATTAAATAGGATGAGTAGTTTTACAGGACCATTCAACCTTAGTTGGAAGGAATATGAAAAAAAGTTCTAATTTTCAAATTATTTTCCTAATAACTATCTTAATTATAGTACATTCGATGATGTTCTCATTTACTGGTCAAGCTTCTATTGAAACAGTCAAAATGAATACAAGCTGGGAAACGTCAACTCCAGAAGAACAAGGAATGGATTCAAGAATACTCAATGGACTGAAAAATCATATTGAGAAGACTTATCCTGATATGTATAGCATGGTAATTATTCGTAATGGATTCCTTGTAGAAGAGGAATATTTTGAGTATTCAGCTACAACAAAACGAAATATATTCTCCTGTACAAAATCAATAACTAGTGTATTAATCGGGATTGCTATTCAAGAGGGGTATATCGATGGTATCAATGAATCAGTTCTGGACTTTTTCCCCAACTATAGCTTCACCAATGTCGACGATCGAAAGCGAAATATGACTCTTTACCATCTATTAACAATGACATCAGGATTAGAATGGGATGAATCGAACTATGATTACAATAATAACCCCCTCTATCTTATGTGGGAATCTGCAGATTGGATTCAATATGTTCTTGATCAAAAAATAATCGATGAACCAGGAAAAATGTTTAATTACAACTCAGGGACTTCTCACGTTATGTCAGCAATAATTACCATCACAACAAATATGAGTACACTCGAGTATGCTACTTCTCGTTTATTTATTCCACTGGGTATTGAGGATTACAATTGGCCAGCTGATCCTAACGGAATAAATAAAGGAGGAGAAGGTCTTGAATTGACACCAAGATCACTTGCTAAACTGGGCCAATTATATTTAGACAATGGCTCATGGAAAGGGCAACAAATTGTCCCAGAAATGTGGGTATATAATTCTACTAGATCTTCTCTTAACCCACCTAGTAACAACACGTATGGGTATGGATTTCAGTGGTGGTTACATCCAGAGGGATATTTTTCTGCCTTTGGGTATGCACACCAAAGAGTCATCGTGGTTCCTGAATATCAAGTAGTTGCTACATTCACAAGTTACATGCCAAATATTGGTGGAGATCCTGCAGTAGAGTTAGTAAATGCATTTATTCTTCCCTCCATATTTACCCATGAAGATTATGAAGAACAAACGACAACTATTGCTAATAAAACAACTTGTTTTACCTTTATTCTACCAACTCTTTTTTTAATTGTCCTCATAAGAAAAATTCGAAAATTTAAATAGAAATGACGAAACTCTAGGGATTTTAATTAAACGAAAAGTTCAATGAGAGCAGCAATAATTTGCGAATTAGGAGTGAAATATTCGCTTAAACTAAAAATTTTTAAAAAAATAAAACAGCTTCTGATTATTTGATATTGAACAGCAAGAAAAAGATGTATTACATATGAGTATTTCACATTTAGTCGATATTTTCACCAGAGAATTTTCTACTCAGTCTATCATGAATAATATTACGAAAATTTCTCAACATCACCGAATTCAAGGGTCATTAGGATTTCTTGAGTCCGCTAAAGACATTCAATCTATTTTAAAAGATAATAATATCTCTTCAGTAATAAACGAGTATCCTGCAGATGGAAAATGGAACTCCTGGGGTTGGACTTCTCCAATATCTTGGGATATAAAATCAGGAGAATGCTGGTTAATTAAACCATTTAAGAAGAGATTATGTAGATTTATTGATCATCCTATGAGTGTCTTAACGCATTCCAAAGCAGCTGATTTTGAAGGAGTGCTTGTCGATGTGGGAACTGGAAATAAACCCTCTGATTATGAGGTTGCAAATGGAAAAATCGCTTTAATTTCCGCGGGTCCTCGGAGTATCTTTTCTTATGCAGCAAAACATAATGTATTAGGATTAATTTATCATCCAAATTTAAATCGAGCTGCTCAGATTGGTGATTCTACTGTTCAATACGATGGATTTTGGCCTGTAGCAGAAAACTTGTCAGACGTTACATCAGGTTTCTCAATATCCCATGCACAAGCAAGAGAATTACAACAATATCTTCAGAGTGAAGAAGAAGTCAAACTACATTTCAAAATCGATGCTCATTTTTCAGAAAAAAATGGAAAATTACATGTTTTAGAATCCTTTTTCATTGGAAAAGAAAAACCTCTGGAGGAGATAGTGATGATAGCTCATTTATGCCATCCCTCTCCTGGTGCCAATGATAATGCATCTGGAAGCGCTACTTTACTTGAAATTGTACTCAGTTTAAATAGAATGATACAAACAGGACAAATTAAATACCCGAAGAGAACATTACGGTTTTTATGGGTTCCTGAATTCTCAGGTACAATACCTTGGTTAACTAAATATGATCAAGAAAGAGATTCTAAAGGTAGGAAGATAATATCGGTTCTGAATCTTGATATGGTCGGAGAATCTCCAAAAACGGTGGGTACACCTTTATCTATTAGTTCTCCAAGTATATCCACACCATCATATTTAACAGGGATGGTAAAATATGTTTCTGAGATCGTTAAGACTCAAAAAGTTGTGCAAGATGGATGGACATATCAGCTAAATTATACTATCCAGCCATTTGCTGGAGGAAGCGATCATCTTATCTTCAATGATTATTATTTTTCGGTTCCTGGAATTATGTTTGGTCATGATGATCCCTATCACCATTCAAGTGCTGATAGTATTGATAAAGTTGAACCCTTGGAATGTCGGAGTGTTGGAGTTATTTCAAGTGTAATAGCTTATGCTCTAGGAACCTCTAATCCTAAATACTTAATGGAAAGTTTACCATATGTCTTTTCAGAAATCATTGAAGGAAGTGCTCTTCTTGAACAAAGATTAATTCAATCTAAAGAATTATCCCAACCTTTACGACAACGACAAAAAGAATTAATGAAAGAAAGATCGGTTTTTAAATTAAAAAGTGTATTAGCCCTAAATAAGGATGAAGATCTCAAAAAAGAAGCCGAATATTATATAAAAATGGTTGAAGGACATTTCAATCATCTAAATCAGATCCAAGAGGATATTAAAGAGAAAAATGGAGACAAAACAGTTGTTGATAAAACAATAATCAAACGGAATTATATTGGACCTCTATCTTTTAAACGTATAATGACCCCTAATAGGTCTGGAGATAAACAAATAAAGCTCGGAGGTCTCATTCAGAAATATTGGGGAGGAATTGTCTTAGAATTACTTAATTTAGCAACGGGAAAAATGAATGTTGAAGACATATACCTTCTACTTAAAGCTTCTTATCCTGAAGTGAATTTTGAAGACATCACCTTTGTAGTAGAACTTCTATTAGAGGAACAAATTATTTTAAAAATCTAGAATTTATTTTATGCAGATTCTAGCAAGTAAGGTGAAACTACCGCAAGTTTGGATGCTTTTTATAAATCAATTCTCACTCTAGAAATCATTTCTTAATCTGTTTTGTTTTTGCTTCTAAATAATTCTTGTTTAATGTATTTAAGTAGTCTTCATTATTTACAAGTGGTTGGCTAACAAATAATAAATCCGTTTTGTCTACTTTCCCTTCTCTAATAAACATATCACCAATTTTTTCTAAAGTTGATAAAATCTCTCTATTTAGATCAGTTTCTCCCCTTAAAAGATAAGAATGAGGGCGAAGAATTACCCCAGAAAGTATCGTGGATGAATTTAAGGCGAACTCTTCTATTATATTTCGTACTATACTCAAATTTTCAATTTCCCACCATCCCCCAGTTATTACTCCTAAAACTTTAGAGATCTTAACATCATTGTGGAAC
>JAEOSP010000405.1 GCA_016840305.1 Candidatus Hodarchaeota archaeon | reverse complement strand
TGATGTCATGCCTCCTTCTGTTCAGAAGGTTTACCGTGCTTTAAAATCTGGTAAGCGTATGCATGTTGGTGAAATTGAAAATAAAACTAATTACAGTCCTCGTACTGTTCGTCAAGCTCTCCGTCATTTGAAGAATGCGGGTCTTATCTCTCAAGTTCCCGATATGATGGACATGCGTCGTCATTATTATACTACTAAAGCTGCTTAAATTCCTGGTGGTGTTATTTCATGTCTGTTACTTGTCCCAACTGTGGTCTTTCTAATGAAGATGATTCCAAGTTTTGTTCTCAGTGTGGTTTTCAACTTCCTGCTGTTGATTCTCATACCGACTCTGAGTTTATTCCTTCTACTCCTTCAGTAGAATCTCGTTCTTCTCCTCAACGTTCTTCTCCTGAAAAGGTTGTTTTTGTTTCTAAAGGTGCTTCTCGTCGTTATCATTCTCATTCTCGTCGTCATTCTCGTCCTTGCCGTCGTCAACACTCAGGATGGGTCATGGGTGTTGTTTTTCTTGGTATTGGTTTCCTATTCGTTGTTTTCTTGCTAATCCCATTATTTTTGGGTATTTCTTACAATTCTGTTACTGATTGGAGTGACTTTGGTACGTCAATGGATAGCATGGGTAGTGATTTAGGGGAATTCTTTGGCAATTTTGGTGAGCGTATGGGTAACTTTTTTGGTGGTTTAGGTGACCGCATTGGTGACTCCTTTGACCATGGATTTTCTTTCTCTTTTTTGCCTGTCTTTTTCCTTTCTCTTTTTCCTCTTCTTTTTCTTGTCATCGGTGTTGTCGTAATTCTCCGTTCTTCTCGTACTAACCGTCAATCTCTGTAGGGGCTTTCACCCCTACCTTTTCTCCATTTCTTCTTCTCCTAATGTTATTAGAAAAATTAATCCTTTTCGTTCGTATCAATGTAATACATTCCCATTCTCCATCCTCTTTCAGCTATCCAATATGCCCTTTTACTGCATTTGAAAATGATAACTTTTATATACCATCCCACCCTTTCCCACTAAGTGGTTCATATGAAAGTCTCTCTTGACAATAAGGGTAGAATAACTATTCCCTTTGAAATCCGGCAAAAACTTGGTTTAAGACCTGGTGAAAATATTAATTTATCCATTATTAATCAAAATCTTCTTCTCAGAAAAACCCTTTCTGTTGATGAGTTCAAAGTCCTATCCAGTAGCATTCGTAAGAAATTGGAGAAAAAAATTGATTCTCTTATTGAATTCGAAAAGCTTTTCTGAGGATTCAGAGATGTCTCTCGTTATTGATTCTATGATTTGGGTCTATAACTTTGATCCTCTAGCACCTGAGTCAACTAATGTTAGGAAATGGTTGTATGGTGAACATGGAGCCTTGAATCAACACTCTGTTTTTTTGAATACCCTTATTCCGCTAGAAGTTCTTCATTCAATGAGTAGAAAGAGAACTATTGACTTTACTACCGCTTTCAACGCTACTTTGGCTATCATTTCTTTAGAAAATGTTGTTCTTATCGATTTTAACTCAACACTTCTTTCAGAAACCATGATTTTATTGGGGGAATTTGAGAAATTCGGCATTGGCGGACGTGATGCATCTATTCTTGCCACTATGCAGGATCAACATGTTGAATATTTGGCTACACATGATAAGAATTTACTCTCAATCCCTAATATCTATAGAATCGATCCTGTCTTTTCTCCTCCCTTGATTCTTGAACAAGGAGAAGATTTTGATCCTACCCATTTTAAAAATCCCCTCAATTAGTTTTTCCTTTCTGTCTCATTAATTCTTTTCTCTTTGTAGTTTTGTCCGTTTCAACCGTTAATCTCTGTAGGGGTTTTCACCACTACTTTTTCTTTTCCCATAATCTCTTAATAGAGCTACACGAAATCCAAGAAATGATGACTGATTATAACCCATTGGTGATGGTATCAATGATGGTAGTTTTCTTAATGTATCAGCTAACAGTTTAAACCCTATTTTTGATCCACTAAAGTAATCAGAATCTATTTCTGCTAAGAAGCTCCGATAATATATTATCAGGAACAAAAGTGTTGATGATACAAATGCCAATAGACTGAACGTTAAGAATGCGATTGCTTGTGGAATACTTAAAAAACCTCCATATTGCCTCAATATAGCAATTCCAGATAAGATCGCAAATATTCTTAATGTTCGCAATATGAATTCTACCCCTATTATCTGATAACTTCTCTCCAAGTGTTTTTTTGATATATGCCCTATTTCATGTAGTAACACACTTATTAACTCTTCTTCCGATAATTTCCATTGAAAATAGCGGGATATCAGACATATATTACTCGCATATCCAAACGTCGTCACTCCTGCGGAGAGAAACAGCGTTTGTACCTGTATATCGGCAAATCGGTACTCTTTTATCAAGTCACTTTTTGGTTCATATGACTTGAGTTTTGTTATTATTTTTTCATCAACTGACTCCCTAGCTGTAATTATCAATTTTCGTTTAGCTCTATATGTAATGATTATGAAAAACAGCTGAATCCCTAGAGAAAACAATACCGCTAGTACACCTAATTCTAGGCTTGTTAAATCCTCACTAGACACTCCTTCATATATAATATTCAATACAATTCCGAAAAATATGATGTAATAGACATATCGGATTAAATGAATCCCTAAATCGTACCATGAGGGTTGAAAATGGAAGAATGATACTTGTAAAGCAAGTGATTTAACCCGATTTCTTGAAATGAAGAAGTAATATAACAAACAAAGAAATATCAGACTAGTCGGAATTGCTAAAACCAAAAAAAAAATCATAATCTTTTGAGTAATAGGAACTAATCACTATTAATGCTATTAACAGAAGAATGGGTGTTATTAAACTATAGAAAATGAGCATTACTAAATCTGATATTGGTAAAGACGATTTTTGTAAGTCTTGAGGTTTATTTCCCATGTTTATTTCTCAGCGTTCAAGGAATTAATATTTTTTCTTGATTTATTCGAATTTGTAACCAAAACATCCCTTGACTCACTAAAGAAAATTCCCTCCTAATTCCCTCCATTAAACTTGGTTTAGTGAAGCCTTTCACTAAATAAGAAAAACTCAAGGATTATGAAAGATAAGCCAAACTACTAAACTAGGTGCATAAGAATGTTTTGGGAACTTTAATTGTCCCTAGCGGGAAAAAGGATGACAGATTAATCTTTTATCCTGAAGATTTCAGTTAATACTTCATCATCAAATTGATCAAACCAACCATTATTCTGTAGGACTTTAAGATTTTTCATAGTAATATCTACATCTTGTTTCAAAAGCTCTGGTAGATTTGGAATACAAATTGGGCCTTGACATGCTAGTAGACGTAGACTCACACGCTCATCAAATGACAATTGTTCAACATCCTTGATTGCTTGATCCATTTTCTTCATCAGAGTATTTTTTTCATCAAGTATTTCAATGATTTCAGCTTCTAACTCCTTAATTCGCGAATTCTTCTTCTGAATTTGATTGAACAAAGAGGAATACATCTGAATGGCTTTGTCATAGTCCTTCTTTTCAACATCGTCTTTCTTTCTAGTTCCAGTCTTTAAGAAAGAGTTATTCGTAGAGTTATCTGTGATTTTGGCACTTATACTACCTGATGCATCTTCAAGAAAGGAATGAGATTGCATAAAATTTGGGTAGAGGGCAAAAGAAAAATACATTTTTGTACCAATTTCATAAACAGTGGCTTCAGCACCTTTATATCCTGAATAACTCTCTTTAGTTTTTTGAAAAGGTTTGATAAAGGCAAATTCGAGACCATTTGGATCCATTTTATTTTCAGAGAGAATCTTAAGATGTCTATGAATAGCTGGAGCAGAAATTTGTAATAAGGAAGCGATACGACTTCCATAGTTATGTTCACAGGCAATCAAACGTAAGATTTCTAGACGTGTTTTATTAGATAGTATATCATAAATCGGATGGTCTAGACTACAGCTGTAATTTTCCATTCAGTAATCCTCATAATAGGCTGAAACATAAATAATGCCTAATTTGCAAACAATAATATGAAAGTTTTTCGATTAAATATCTCTTATCAATTTTTTTAAAGATAGAAAAAAAGGGGTGGTATACCCCGAAAATTGGATTTGATTTGTGGTATTATTGTACCTGCTTAACTTGATGTTTCTACATCTGAGTTAGTTTACCACTGCGCTCATTCCATGAGACAATAATATACCAAACAGCAATGATAACCACTATAACTAGTGCTCCGAGGAAATAACCAAGTAATCCATCACCTAACATACTGGGAAGGAATTCCTGAGTGGATGGGAACAAGTCATAAACTGGTCCTTTTATGAACTTAACAGTAAAGAGTGTACCAAAGGTAAGTCCTACGACAGAGAGCCACAATTTTACTTGTCCTTCTCCACTTCGCCATAGAGAACCTACAACACAACCACCTGCTATGGTCATACCGATACCGAAGATGGTTCCGCCTAAAAGAGCAGGTATAAAGAAGCTTGACGCAACCATTGTCAATTCACCACCAGTACCAGTAATTTTCATTGCTACAAAACCAACAAGACCAGCTAAGAGGCCTACCATAATAGCTTTAGCGGGAGTGGAATCACCAGTCATGAAAGGTTCTCTCAATGCGGCAGTAATGCAGAAACGAGATCGTTGGAGTACAAAGCCTATGAGAAGACCTATGAATACAGCACCTATTATGGTTAGCTGAGTTGCTAGATCAAAGATAAGTAACACTCCGAAACCAGCTATCAGCACAATGAATCCTACTATTGGTTGCCATGTACCACCAGCCAAGATTGTTTTAGAATCACCAGAACTGATGTTTGGATATTTAGCAGTTTCCCAAATAAGGTACTTAACTGCAATGAAAACACCAATTACGAATCCTAAAACGATAAACAAACCTGCTGCAGAAAGTGCTGGCCAACCACTAAAAAATCCACCAATGGTACAACCACCAGCAATTACAGCGCCTATACCCATTAAAAGACCACCAATCAAACCTTTAACAAGTTCACCAATTGGTGGAATACGGATGGCAAATTCTTTAGCTAGTAATGCACTAGCAAGTGCTCCAACCACAATAAGCATGTTTAGATAGGCATAATTTTCCCAACCAGCAGTAGGTGTTTCAAGGAGACCGAGGATTTCATTACCCCACCAAATATAACCACCTGTAGCACCCCAAGGTCCAAAGAAGAACCATAGGGATAAGCTAAGAAGCGAGAGAATTAATGCCCCGATCCACATTGGCCATGAGCCTGAAAACAGCTTATCATAAAGATCAGCTAATGTTCCTTTTTCTTCTGACATATATATATTCCTCATTTATTTATTTCGGCGAATAATAAATCTATAAACTCCGGAATCCTCTGAAGTCTCTATTAACTCATTTCCCTTTCGTTTGCACCATAAAGGTACATCATTTTTGGAACCAGGATCAGTCCCAAGCATTTCTAGTACTTGTCCAACTTTGATCTTTTTAATCTCAGCATTGAGTTTAACAATCGGCATAGGACAAGAAAGACCTTGAGCATCTAGTGTATGGTCAATTTGTACCATTTTTATTCTTCCTTCAGTAGAATTGTTATTATAAGAGTTATTTTACGCAATATAGCCATGTTTTGAAATTTGACTATAACAAGCTTGGAGTTATAAACGTTAAGTATTTAACTTTTCCTAGTTAAGCTAAGAATTGATTTTCTTGTGGCTAATTATTATACCTAGATAAATTAATTAACTATAGTAAACGATGCGTCCTTTTATGAGAATTATTGACCTATAAGAACTATTAATATGCAATTACATAACTACAATGTGACTTGAAAGGAAAAGTTAAAAACAGTGGGTTATTAGCTTGCATGCAACAACATTTTTACATATGATTATAGGTTATTTTCCTATTAAATGTTAGGATTTGAATACTAATGGAATCTGAAGAAGAAAAAGTTACTATAGTTGTCTTTTCTGGAACAATAGATCGATTACTAGGCATGGCTATTCTAACTAATGCTGCTATTGCCATGGATTACTCCGTTGATATTTACCTCATGCTTTGGGGTACATATGCCTTCAAAAAGGATGTTATCGGAAAAGATAATACGATAAGCGAACATCTCGACTTTACAGGAGAGAAGTTTACAGAGGTTCTTAAAGCTGGCAATATCTCCCCTTGGTACGAGATGATAAAACAATCACGAGAGATGGGAAAAGTCAAAATTTATGTCTGTTCTGCTGCTGGTAAGGCATGGAAAGCGGAATTGGGAGATTTAGAATACGTAGATGATTTTGTTGGTGCAGGAGAAATTGTTATTAACAGCACTGAATCAAAAGCAACTTATTTCATATAGGATAATAATACAAGATTGGTGAATAAAAATGACTGAAGATATCGCAAATATAAAATCTGATAAAGTAGTTGATGCTCGTGCTGAAAGTTGTCCTGGTCCTTTGTTAGCGGCTAAAAAAGCAAGGACTAAAGTCCCTATGGGTGGTATTCTCGAAGTTTGGTCTGCAGATGCAGGTACGAAACGAGATATCCCCTTATGGTGTAAAAAAATTGGACATGAATATTTGGGCGATGTTGAAGATAAGGGTTACTTCAAAGTGTTTGTTAAGCGTAATCGGTAGATTTGTTTGACGAAAAAAAAAGCATCAATCCCCTTTCCCTTTTTTTGATAAATTTCTAAAGAGTTTTGAACACTTATTCAAAAATAAACTTACAAAAAGATTAAAGTGATTTGAATGACCAGTAGTAAAGATCAACCAAAAATACTAATTTTTACAACAATTTTAATTTCTGACCCTGCTGTAGATCAAACTGGCCTACTCCATAAGCATTATTCCCCTTCTACTTCTATTATACGTGTACCCTGTTCTAGTATGGTCAGAGCGGATTATGTCTTACTTGCTCTACAAAGTGGTTTCGATGGAGTTTTTATTACAGCAGATGGTGGAGATTGTCCTTATACTGAGGAATGCCCTAAAAAAACATCTGATAGAATAGGAGAAGCTATAGAGTTGCTTGAAAGTCATAACATAGATGTGAATAGACTTAAAATGGCAGCAATTTGTTCTGTATGCGTTGAACCCTTCATAAATCATGTAAAAACTTTTTCTGAAAAATTGAAGGGATTAAATGCGGCATAGCAATTAAGGTAGGTTAAGTTATGAGCGATAATTTTGAAGAATATGATACGTTGATAATAGGAGCAGGAATAGCAGGTATAGAAGCAGCACTTACTTTAGGTGATTCGGGTCGAAATGTTTTACTCGTAGAAAAATCGCCTACAGTTGGAGGAGTCATGGCACAACTCAGTAAAGTTTTCCCAACCCTAGATTGTGCTGCCTGTATTGCTACCCCAAAAATGGCTAGTGTTGTTTATCATCCCAATGTAACTTTATTCTCCTATTCTGAAATAGAAGAAGTTTTAAAGCACAAAGAAGCTGATTTTAGTGCCAAGATCATTCAGAAACCGAAATATGTTGAATGGGATGATTGTACAGGTTGTTCTCTTTGTGAAATGGCATGTCCAGTTATTGTAAGTGATGAATTTCAATATGATATGAGAGGAAGAAAAGCGGTTTACATCGCTTTTGATATTGCTGTTCCAAAAAAGTCTGTAATTGATATTGATAATTGTATATTTTGTGGTGCTTGTGAAAAAGCTTGTCCAACAAATGCAATTAATTTTCTGCAAAAACCTGTAATTAAGAATGTACGAGTGAAATCGGTGTTACTAGCAACAGGATTCGAATTATTTGATGCATCTTTGAAGCCTACTTTTGGATACGGTAAAAGCAAGAATATTATTACAGCTATGCAAATGGATCGATTATTAGCTCCGACAAGACCTTATAATGCCGTGTTACGTCCTTCAGATGGTAAAGAACCAGGCAAAATTGCCTATTTGTACTGTGTAGGCAGTAGAGATAAAATTGTTGGAAATGAACTCTGTTCTCAAATCTGTTGTATGTACAGCATAAAACAATCTCAATTAATTCTTGGTGCTTTACCCCTAGCTGATGTGTTTTCATTTTACATTGATATCCGTGCACAAGGAAAGGGGTTCGAAGAATTCTATCAACAAGCAAGGGATATGGGAGCTTATTTTACAAAAGGTAGAATACTGTATGTTGATGAGGCAGATAACGGGGATGTAATTGTAAAATATGAAGATATTGATGATAAAGGAAAAATCAAGGAAGAATCCTTTGATCTAATTGTTTTAGCAGTAGGTCTTTGGCCCTCAATTGCTGGTGTTTCCAAGGTATTTAAAAATGTAGAACTAGAAACTGATTCATTGGGGTGGATTAAATGTCCTTTATGCAATCCAGTTGAAACAAATGTACCTGGAATTTTCGCAGCGGGATGTGTAACTGGTCCAAAAGATATCCCAGATACAATAGTTGAAGCTAATGCTGCTGTTTCACAATGTTTAGCGTATATTGAAACACACAATGGTAGTACGTAGGAGAGTTGAAAATTTGTCAAATGAATTCAAAAAGCGGATAGGTGTATATGTTTGCCATTGCGGAGGCAACATTTCAGATGTTGTAGATGTTGCAGCGGTTTCTGAGGCAGCTGGGAAACATCCAAATGTTATTCTCGGAAAAGACTTCATGTTCATGTGTTCTGATGCTGGCCAACAGATGATGGTAGATGATGTGAAGGAACTAAATCTTGATGGACTTGTGGTAGCATCTTGTTCACCTAAATTGCATGAAATTACATTTAGGAATGTTGCAGAGCGAGCAGGGTTGAATCCTTATGAATTTTATCATGTAAATATTAGAGAAGATGCATCTTGGCCGCATTCAGACGATCCTAAGGGTGCAACTGACAAAGCGATACGTATGGTT
>JAEOSP010000404.1 GCA_016840305.1 Candidatus Hodarchaeota archaeon | reverse complement strand
TAACCATACATATGCAGGAGAATCCCACCCCAACATCAGATTTGTTCCAAAAATCTCATGCCTATGAGACTGAATCAGAATGACTGAAACCATCAACGCACTGGCCATGAGTACACAAAAATTTAAGAAATAACGTTCACGTGTACTGACCCTGAAATGCGTATTGTATGAACAAACATTTCTATCGTCATTCATGGCTTTCATTTACTCCACTTTGTCGTTTTTAAACTTGTGTTATACCCCCGCAAGCTGGAAGAGCATACTTGATTATTGCCGCGCGCACTAAAAAATGGTTGGAGATTTTTAGCCCCACCCGGAAAATATATACCATTTTGTCAGAGCGCTGCCTAAATAGTAAATCTTGGAATCTACATTCTTCCTGTTCTCACCATTTATTGTACCTAGCCAAATGTAGGTATCTATAGTTAATACTGACCCTTGATAAGCCATAACGTGAAGGCGACAATCGTATGCTGTATCCATTCCGACATTCCATATTTCGCCATAAACATGCAGATATTTGTTGCCCCACCAAGGTCTCACATCATCTACGAAGAGACTTTCTATCTTGAGTTTTGGTGCTTTTAGGGCGTCTCGCTCCTCTTCTAAGGCGTCATATTCAGAATTTGAATGACTATGGGTTGATGCATAGCCTTGATAACTTGTATTCAACGAGTCTATTTGGGACTGAAGATTTGCCTTATCAGTCTGAAGTGTGTTCAATTGACTCTGCAGATTAGTTGTCTCATCATTAAGAGTGGTTATCTGGTTTTGCAGACTTGTATAAGACCAGACATTCGTAACAGTAAGTATGATAACCAAAATAGCAGATACGATTAAACCGACTTGTACCTTTCCAATTCTCTTCTGTTTAGTTTCTGTCATTTCAATCATCTTTGCTACATTAGTGATTGCGCTTTTAACACTTACTGAATGCATGCAGACATAATACAATCACTGATAGGTTATTTGTTTGTGAAAGAAAATTAGTGCGCGCGTAAAGGTGTAGACATTTCCATCCTGTTGAATAGGTGCAGTCACAGGTTCAACACTCCCATCGGCCCTAATGTAAGTAGTCCTGGTTGCTCTTACTGATTAAATCGATTGTATATAGAATGCCAACGTTGACATGTTAGTTAGCAACAGTGCCAGCATTACTCCAATTACTGGTTTCCTGTTCATTTTTTCCCTTCTTATTCCACAAATATCCTGTTCAGAAATTTAAACCTTTAAAAACGCTATTCCAACGAGAAATAACGAAGAAAAACCGTATTATTTGTAACGATATTTTTAGCATTATGCATACATAGTTTGCTTATGATGATTCAGATAAGAATTGGGGTCACACCAAGTGAGAAAAGATAAACGGGTATTTACGCATGCAGTATTTAAAATGGAGCAGAGCTATGGCAGAAAAATTAGAATTTGCAAACATATTGTATATATAGCTAAACTAGTACATGAGATAATTACATAAGAATAGGGTGTATTCCACATCTATTCTATTAGGCTCACTTATCCGATTTCACTTTGAATATAAAGGCTTCGCCTGAGTTAAATGCAAGCTGGTAATGCGAAGAAGATAATAATAGATCAGCGTCAAAAGTAATAAAAGGTCTGCGCGTCGCTTTCGATCCGACGAACACGTAGTCCACTTTAAATTCATTTAAAAGATTCAATGTTTCATTCTGGTCGGGATTAAGATATATGAATTCTTTCAAGTTTTCATATCTGGAATCATATTGCATTAACGTAAATGGAAATACTACGGGCCTGTCACAAAAAGAAGGAATATATTGTCCCCCATCACTTGTTTCCACAAGAAACCTATCGTGCAGCATAGTATTCTTTTTGACCCATTCGAAACAATCTAGATCATTGATCGAAATAGCTATTTGACTTCTTCCAATCGAGTCTGTCAATTGGTTTGTTTTAACATCTTCATAACAAATGCTTATTGAAAGTACTAGTAACGTTGCGATTACGACATACTTAAAACGTTTTATGCGAGTATGTTTTATGCCATCAAATACAAATTGGAATAGTAGCCCCGCAAGCATACATAATGGGAGAAGAAGAAAAGTAAAAATTCTTGATGGAACGAACAAATTCCATAAAGGAAATTCGAAGAAGAATACCCCCTGCGGATTATTAACCCCAAACACAAGTAGAATAAAAATCCAAGAAAAAACAGTAGAATACGAAAATAATACCGTTTTGAGCCTAAGGTTCTTGTTCTGAAAGTAAATACATAACAAAAAGACGAAAAGAGGTATACTTAACATCAATACCATAACCATAAAAATTCCATGATTAAGAGTAACTCGGTTAATAAAGTTCTCCACAGAAAACCAGTCAGCACCGTATGTATAAGCATCTGTTCGTATTTTCGGAGTCATTAAATCCG
>JAEOSP010000403.1 GCA_016840305.1 Candidatus Hodarchaeota archaeon | reverse complement strand
TATGAAAGAGTTATGGTTGGCCGCTTGATCTATAACATTCTTCATTACCATCGTATAGTGGGAGGAGTGGGACCTAAAAGCTCAGAGAAGGCAGCTTGGTTCTATAAGCAGGTGTTGAAAGCTGAGATCTTTCAAACCACAGCATTAACGGCAGAATTAACGAAAGTGGTGGAAAACACTTATCGTGACGTCAATATTGCTTTTGCAAATGAAGTGGCTCTGGTCTGCGAATCATTGGGAGTTGATGTCTATGAGGTTCGTGATTACGTAAACAATCTTCCCTTTATTGCAGGGAAAGGGAATCCCCATCGCAATATGCACATCCCTGGAGCTGGTGTTGGTGGTCACTGTCTCCCAAAAGATCCATGGTTATTAAAATACGGGGTAACTCAATATGGCAAAAAACCTGTTCATCTAGACGTGATTGAAGCTAGTCGTTTTCGAAATATTGACATGCCAAAACATGCAATAGACCTCTTGAAGGAATGTTGTCTCAAAACCAATCGCACAAGCCCTGATGGTCTGAAAATTGCTGTTCTCGGAGTAGCTTTCATTGAGGATTCCGATGATCCTCGAAACACTCCCACGAAAGACTTAGTACGTCTTCTAGAAGAAAATAATTACGATTATTCTGTCCATGATCCGTATGTTCGGCAAGAAGAGGTTGATTTTCCTTTTTCGACAAATTTAGATGAAGTTATTCGCGAATCTGATGCTCTCATCGTTGTAACTTCCCACCAAGATTATAAAGACTTGAATTTGGTTCAAATTAAATCAATGATGAGAGAGCAACCTATTATCATTGATGGAAGAACAACATTCGACCCTGAAGAGGTTCTACAATTAGGTTTTACCTACCGTGGGGTTGGCCGAGGACAATACTATTTGTAGAATCATTTTTAATAATTTAGAGGAAGCGTTAGTCTTGAAAATTGGGATCTTCGGCGCGGGATATGTAGATTTGAGTACTGCTGTCTGTTTAGCTGAAAAATATGACATTACATTAGTTGATATTGATCCAAAAAAAGTCCAATCGATCAATAACAATCAATCTCCGATATTTGAAAAGGGTCTCGATAGCTTAATGAGTTCAGCTTTAAAGAATAAAAAATTTAGAGCTAAATTGCTTTCTGATAAGTTTTCACCCTTTGATTTGATTATTGTTACTGTAGGAACTCCCTCAGAATCTGATGGATACATTGATCTCCAATATGTAAGAAACGTAAGTAAAACACTATTGCAGCGTAAGAACGAATTTTTATTGGACAACCAACATACACTCATTATAGTCAGGAGTACCGTCATTCCTGGCACAACAAACCAATATTTCAAGCTTTTTGAAACAAAACGATTAGCAAAAATTGCTTTTTCCCCCGAGTTCCTTGCCCAAGGTACCGCAATTCATGATACATTATTTCCGAGACGTATAATTATTGGTACAAATGATAAGGAAACATCAAAGACATTAGAAGAATTCTATAAGGATTTTTATAATAAAAAGAATATTCCTTTTTTTTCGATGTCAATTGAATCTGCAGAATTTACAAAATATATTGCGAATGCCTTTCTAGCCATGAAGATCTCGTTCGTGAATGAGATCGCTGATTTAGTTGAGAAAGTTGCGAATGCAGAAATTGATGATATCGTTCAGGGGATTGGATCAGATCCTCGAGTTTCTCCCTATTTTCTTAGAGCTGGTATTGGATTTGGGGGCTCCTGCTTCCCTAAAGATGTACAAGCTCTCATACGGTTTGGAGAGAATATTTCAGCAGAAACACCAGTCATTTTATCCTCAGTGTTAAAAGTTAATGAAAATAGACCATTTAGATTAATAAAACTTCTTCGTGAAGAATTGGGAGATCTAAATGGCAAGAGAATTGCCGTCCTTGGGCTTGCTTTTAAACCTGGTACAAATGACATTCGTGAAGCGCCCAGTCTAAGAATTATTCAGGCACTCTGGCGAGCTGGAACCTTAATTAACGTTCATGATCCTTTAATTCCCCGGATGGATCTTCAACCCTATTCTCGATTCAATGTAGATGTACATCACAATGTTTTTGATTGTGTTCGCGACACTGATGCTTGTCTATTACTTACCGAATGGTCCGAATATACCAAGAGTAATCTAAAAGACCTTACAAAAGAAATGAAGACTAAAATTATTATTGATGGACGACGAATTTTTATTAAAGATGTTATCCCTCCTGATGTCCGCTATATCACAATCGGAAGTCCTTTTAACCGATTTACGCCTATCAATCACACCTAGAATGATTGTATTAATTTCTGGAAAAGTTAAATACTAATCCAGATTATATAGGGTGAGTTTCGTCTGTCAAGCATTACCTCGCAATCTTTTAGGAATATATTTTTCGATTAGAGAAATTCCATATTTTATATCTGTAATTGTAATCAATTTGGTAATAAATCCTATAGTCAGAAATCCAATTATAGTGATAATTGATCCAATCACAGAATTATTGAAAAGAATCTCCAAATAAAAAGTAAATAAATATCCAAGAATGATCAAAATTCCAATGAAGAAAAATTTCTGTTTCTCAAAATTATTATTATAATAATGTTGAGAGATTGGTATCTGAAAAATTAAAACAATTACTTCGTAAGAAAGCTGGGTTAAAGCAGAACCAAGAATTCCATAATTTGGGATTAATAATAACCCTAGTATCAAAGCTATAAGTGCAGAAAGGGTTGTAGTCAAGGAACCAATTAATACTTTGTTTTTTACCCAGATCCCAATTGTAGTATAATATCTAATGACTTGTAATGCTAAAACTCCTAATAGCGGCACAATTACAATTTTGCTTTGAAGATATAGTTCTGTGGATAAAATCAGGATAATAAAATTTGATAAACCATAAACCAATAAACTCAATGGTATAAAAATAAACAAAAATAACCTTAATGTCCGATTTAAGAGGTTTGATAATACTTCGTGCTTACCAAATTCATAATAACGAAATGTAATGGAGGCAAAAGAGGAGGTTATGGAAAGCGTCAGTAATCCTACTAAATTGCTCACTGTAAAACCTACTTTGAAAAAAGCAACCTCATCATAACCAAATGAGTTCTGCAATAACCAACTCAAGGAATATGTGAAGAAAATCATTGTGACTGTAGAAATAATTGTTGGCCCTCCATAGCTGATCAGATTCTTGATTTCAACTACTGAAAATCTGCCTCCTTTGAACATGGGAAAAAATCTTAGGATAAGCACGAAAGCATAAATTCCCTGGGTAATAATATAACCATAAATTAGACCTAGCTCTTTGTTATCCCCAATTATAACAAAAAACAATCCAATTAACAAATAACATAATGGTTGAAACCCAACAACAATGAAATATGTTCTAGCAAATTGTTTTGCTTTTATTATTGTTATAAAAACAGTCACCGTTAATTGAAAATAAAGAACTATCGATGTAGCAATTATAAGTATAGTATAGTAGTCTGTTTGGAACAATTGCACTTGAAAGAGATCTAGTAATAATATAATTGAAATAAAGATAGTTTGTGTTAATAATAATATTGTAAATCCACTTATCACCATATTCTTATAGTTTTCTAAGCTCTTTGATACATCATACTTGATTGTATACCGGAAAATAGCATCAGTCAAACCAAAGGCAGCTAGACCTCCAATAAAACTATTAGTATCTAAGAAAAATTGAAAAAGACCGTATTGCTCCGCTGTTAGAATGTTAGTA
>JAEOSP010000044.1 GCA_016840305.1 Candidatus Hodarchaeota archaeon | reverse complement strand
ATATGAATCTGACCGCTTGGTTCAAAACCATCGTAAGCAGTGAAGGTTTTTTTATTAGTTAGCAGTTCTCTTAATTCTTCTTCTGTGACTATCTCCTCTCCCACAGTTTTGATAAGTTCAAGTCTTTGTTCAATATCCAAAATTCTCACACCCTATATTCAACTAGTGTTTATCTTGTTCATCCTTCCAACGATTATCTTTTACCTTTTCTCCCCGATTTCGGTACTTCTTTGCAGGTAGACCCATCCAGATTTCATTAGCAGGTATCTTCTGTCCTTTTAGCATTCCAGATTTTGCTCCTAATATTGAATTATCGCCTAATTCACATCCACAGGCAATTATACTATAGGTGCCAACCATACTATTTTTTCCAATGACAGATGGACTAACTACAATTGTTGTGCCTTCATTTGCATGACCAGTTACTACAGAATTATATCCAATAAAAGCACCTTCTTTCAATTCAACTAAACCAGCGGTCTCAATATATGTACGAGTCGTAACATATACATTTTTACCTGCTTTAAGACCATATAAACGCATTAATTGTGGGAAAAGGAGAATGCCCCAAATAAAGGGAAGTGCTGTATAAACCTTTAGCATAGATTTGAAAATTCCATCTGCAGCAATTCTTACAGCTATTAATCGCCCGAGTGAAGAATTTCGTGAGTATACACCTGGTTTTAATATGAAAGGGAGTGTCAGTCGAACAACGATCTGTGAATGAATGACTCCAAATATAATCACCGTCAAGGAATATAGGATGAAAAGATAGAGAGGAGATAAAAGGTAATGAATTAACTCTAAACTAGATGTTGTGATCAATAAATATACCAACCACCCTTCAGGTACGAATGATAATATTAAAACGACCCCAGTTAACAAAAAATATACGATTATTCGTAAATCATTCCAAAACGACATAATTCGAGAGATTCCTCATACAAATATATTTGTTGAGATTTTTTCAGAAAGCTACAAAATAAGTCAGACAAAAATGATCATATTTTTCCAATAAATTTGTTTTACCCATTTGAAAGTTATTTGAATAAATCAGATGGTTAAGTAGAACTTAGACAAACAAGACAAGAAAAATATTACCTATCCAGAATGTGAGTTAATGAAGGTCGTGGAGATCGCACCTCGATATTTCATTACAAAAATTATCTCAAGTTATAAATTAAACCTTAATAAAAATTTAGATTTAACTTCCTTTTTTATAGATAACGAGATTTACATCAAATGGTTCTCAACGCATACGAATATGAGGTTATTTCCGACAGTTAATTTACAGGAATATACATTGAAAGAATAGAAGAGATTTCTGTTATTTCTCCTCTGAGAGATCCTTATGTAAATTTAATAAATTATCGAATTATTTTGTGCAAACGTATCGTCAAATCCTGAAAAATGAAAAAGGTTTAGATCTATTAAGCTTAACAAAGAATTGAACGTTTTTTCTAAATTACTCGGAGTTATCAGAAACAGAATGGCCGATTTTGATCTTATTGGGTTTATACTAATTTTAATGATTGCTCTAATACTTGTTTTAATAAATGCTTTTTTTGTTGCAGCTGAATTTGCGTTGGTCAGTGTTCGTCCCTCAAAAGTCGAAGAACTGGTACGACAGACAGGTAGTCGACGAGCAAAGGCTGTAAAAAAAGCAATTGAAAATCGAGATGAAGTTATTAGCGCAACTCAACTCGGAATCACAATGGCGAGTCTTGCTCTAGGATTTTTAGCGGGCTCATATATTGAACCGGTGATTGAGCTTTTCTTTCATGATTTAGGATTACTCGCGATTTTCGGTGGTCTTGCTATAGGCGGAATTTTTGCCTATGCTATCACAACTTACATGCACGTGGTGTTGGGTGAACTAGCCCCAAAAAGTATTGCTCTTCAATACCCAGTAAATACAAGCTTGTGGATTGCTCAACCACTACATTGGTTTACTTTTGTTTTCAAGCCTGTTATTTGGTTTTTCAATCAGACAGGATGGTTGGTACTTGCATTATTTGGTATAAAACCTATGGTGGGGCATAGATCAATCCATTCAGAAGAAGAGCTAAAATTATTGATTTCTCAATCTTCAAGGGCTGGTATTTTAGAGGAAAGTGAAACCACGATTCTCAAAAAAACCTTCGATTTACCTGATACGCAAGTAAGGATGATTATGACTCCCCGTAGAGAGCTATTCACGATTTCAATTTCTGACGAATTCCAGGATATAATAAAAGCCATAAACCAAAGTGGTCATTCACGAATTCCAGTATTTGACGAGAATAATGATTATGTTGTCGGATTTTTATATGTGAAAGATTTATTGGGATACATGGAGCTTGCCTTGGAAAAAGATGAGAATTTCATTGATGCTGAGGTTAAAATTTCAGAATTATTAAGGGAGGTAGAATTTGTTCCCGAAACAATGCGCGCTGATCGAATGTTAACTAAATTCCAAGAAAAAAGAGTGCACTCTGCAATGGTTGTTGATGAATATGGAGAGGTAGTTGGTCTTATAACTCTCGAAGATATTCTAGAACTATTAGTAGGCGATATTCAAGATGAGTATGATTCCGAACCAGACGAGATCACTCCCTTGGAAGGAGGTAATGGTGATTCTAAGGTAAACGGTCAGACATCTCTTGACGAATTTAATGAATATTTTGGAACAAATTTATCTTCTGACATATCAGTAACAATAGGAGGCTTAGTTATTGAAAAAATCGATCGAATTCCTATCAAAAATGAAATAATCAAGGTTGGAAAATTAATTTTTAAAGTAGAAGAAGTAACACCATTACGCATAGTGCATTTACGGGTTTCACACGCTCCAGAAGAAGTTGATGAAACAAAGAATCCTTCAAATGACACTAAATCAGGAGATAATCATTCAGAAGTGGTGTGAATATATATCAGCATTTATGAGATCTGCAATAGAAGATTCTCGGAAAGATTACTATTTTTTCAAATCATTCTATGGCAATATAAGTCGTTTGTTTTCACTTACACATATAATTGATTAAGATCTTCTCATCTAATTTAATAAGTGTTTAACTTACCAATAAATTTTCGAATTGATTACCATCTTTGACAAGGATTAAAATTTTCGAGAAAGCAGTAGACCTTTTCCAATCGGGAGAATACAGGTATCGACCCGGATATCGGCAAAAACTCTCTCTAGAAAAGGTTGTAGCTCTTCTTTATGACTTATTACATTATCCGCGACTAAAAATCCTCCCTTAACAAGTTTTGGAACGATTAAATTGTAGCAATCATCATAATATTCCTTCTCAGCGTCTAAAAAACAAAAAGAAACATCAATTATATCCTTTAAATAGTCTCTTGCGTCTCCATAGATCAATTCTACATATGACTCTACATTAGTTTGACTAAAGGTTTCTTTAGCAAGTTTAATCTTTTCAGGAAGGATTTCAAAAGTTCTTACCTTTTTTCCCAAATAGCGACATGCAAGGATGATCCAAAGTGTTGAATATCCTGCACTCGTCCCAATCTCGATAATTTCTCCATCAGGAGCAGATGCTACTAATAATGGAATGAGTTTTCCCGATTCAGGCGGGATTTGACGTAATCTTTGTAACCTCGGAGTACCATCTTGTCTATCTTTTTCATCTGCCTTTTCTAATTGCTCCATTCGTTCTTTAATCAACATGGGTATTTTGTGTAACATCCAATCACAACCAGAAATTTAACAATATTAGAATCCTTTTTGTTTACTATATCAAATTTTGAGGAGACAGATATTTTACTATTACTGTTGAGTTGTTTCACGAATGCTAGCTTTAACAATAAGAAGAAGTGTTTTGCAAAATAATACTTGAAAATAGATGGTTAATTACTTGTTTCTTTTAAAACAATATCTGTCCACGTGGGGTATCAGAAGCTGTGAAAACAGCATTAAGACCTTATTTCTATCATGAAATCCACCACATATATAGAGGTTGGACAATAGAAGGAAATAAATTTGAGAAAGGAATAGATATTGCAGCAATTAATGAAGAATTAGCTGAAGTCTTTACTGAATTACATACTGGACTCTCATTTGAAATCATGAAATATCCTGATGATGTGAATGAATGGGTGAATGAAGTATTATTACTCCCAGAAGATGCGAATTATAATCACTGGATGAATGTACATCCAGATGGTAGGATTGCGATAGCGTATAAAGTAGGGACTTACCTTGTGAGAATAGCAATGAAGAAAACAAATATGAGTATTATAGAGCTGAGTGAAAAAACACCATCTGAAATTATAGATTTTGCAGGATACTAATTCGTCTTTATACAATCGAAATTGACCTAGGTTTAACGATTAGTTTTTATTTTTTGTTCAGAGATCATATTTTTAAAAAACAAGGAATTTAACACTTAAATATCATACAAATAACTACTTGAGGTGTTTTCAATACAGATAGAGATTCAGATAAATCCTAGGTACAAACGAAGTGCTATTGAATTTCAAGATTTGCAAAAGAAGGTTTTCAAGTGTTATTTCAGTCAAAATTTCAAAGCAGGATTAAAAATTGCCTTGGATGCGAGATATCTATACCCTGAAAGTATATCAAAAACAACTTTCTGGATTGCTTGTTTCTATACTCTTCTCGGGGAGAATGAAAAAGCCTTAGAAGCTTTAGAAGAAGGTAAAAAAGATGGTGCATGGTGGACTCGAAATTTACTATTAAGTGAACAAGATATCAAAGAGTTAAGAAAACATCCTAGATTACTGAATATTGCAGAATTTGGAGACGAAAGATTTAACAAAGAAAAAACAAATAGTAATTCTAAATTATTAGTTAGAACTCCTAAACCTTACAATGAGAATAAAAAATATCCTCTCCTATTTGTTCTTCATTGGAGAGGGGGTAACAACACTGAATTTGAAGTTTATTGGAATAAAGTTTTAGAGCAAAATGAAATCATACTTTGTCTACTGCAATCATCTCAACTATCAGGAGATAATCAATTTTGCTGGGATGATGAGAGAAAAGGTCTTTTAGAATTACAACAATCGTTCTTCTCTCTCAAAAAGAAATTTAAAATTGATTTATCAAAAATAATCTTAGCAGGTGCATCTCAAGGCGCTCGTCTGTCATTAACAGCATTATTATCTGATTTAATTCCAGCTAGCGGTTTTATTTATGCGTTTCCATCAATTGGGGATTCTAATGCCTTTTTCAACAATTTTAAAAACGTTAAATCCTTACACTCTCTTAGGGGTTCTATAATTGCAGGTCAACGTGATAATTTTTACAAGGAAAACAAGCTTTTATGTGAGATCTTAATTAACAGGGGAGTTGAATGTCAATTTTTTTCCTATCCTGAATTAGGGCACCTTTTTCCTGATGATTTTGATCTAATATTAAAAAAATCAGTTGATTACATTCTAAAATGAATGATGTTCGGGAAACAGCTAATGGAATTCCTAACTCTAAATTAATTGTTTATGAGAAATTTGGGCATGATCTTGTAATGAGGAATTGCAAAAAGATTCAAATCGAGATCAGAGAATTTTTAAAATCAAACTGAAAAATACTAATGAAGAAAGGTTAAAAAAATGAAAATATTAGTAGTGTACGACACAGTTCATGGTAATACTGAACAGATTGCCAAATCTATTGGTAAAGGTTTTGGAACTGATAATGACGTTGAAGTCGTCAGAGCAGATAATACAGGTGTAAATCCATTAACTGGAGTTGAATTGTTGGTTATTGGTTCACCTACTCATGGAGGTAGGTTCACAAAACCCATTGAGGAGTTTTTCAAAAAAATCCCGAAAAATAAATTGCAGAAGCTCAAAGTAGCTGCATTTGATACACGAACATCATCAAAAGGCTTTGCAAGACGCATAGAGAACTTCTTTGGCTGGGCAGCATATAGAATTGAAAAAGCTGTTAGAAAAAAAGGGGGAACTCTGATAATAGATCCAGAAGGTTTCATTGTACAGGGAATGAAAGGGCCTGTCGAAGATGGCGAACTAGAACGTGCTGAAAAATGGGCAAGGGATATTACTCTGAAAAAAAGTAAACTAAAAAAAATAGCAAACAATAATCGAAATTAATACCTGTCTCAGAGATATGCATTATAAAAGCAATTTTACTTTAAACTATGGCATATGGTGGTTATATAGAATGGTAAAAGACAAAAATAAACATATAAAAGAAAAATATGACGTTGAGACGGGATATCTTGAGGATGGACTTCCTTATGCACACATTGGAACAAAACAAAACATCATAGTGTTCATTGATGGAATATCTCTGAAAAATGTACCACCGTCAGGCTTTATGCTAAGAGAATTTTCAAGAACAAGCAAGCCTTTTTTGGAGAATTTTACCTTCTGTCTAATTGGACGAAAACCCAACTCACCTGAGGGATACTCATTTGATAAAATGGCGGAAGATTACGCCAAAGCGATTAGAAGAGAGTTTAAAGGACCCGTGAATGTAATAGGACTTTCTACAGGAGGACAACTGGCTCACTACTTAGCTGCAGATCACCCCGATGCGGTAAAAAAATTAGTGATACTCTCTGCCGCATATCGTTTAAGTAAGGAAGGTGTAGAGATTGAACGAAGATGTGTAAAATATTACATGCAAGGAAAATATGGGAAGGCTTTCGCAGAACTAATAAATATGATGTATGAGGATGGATGGAGGAGGAGGGTCATCAAGGTCATAGCACGTATAATGGGATACCTGATAATCGGCCATGTGGACTATCCAACTGATTTCAAGAACGAAATTCAAGGCGATATAGAGATGAACTTCAAGGATAGGTTAGGTGAAATTATAGCTCCTACATTAATTATTAGTGGGGAATTGGATATTGGGTATTCGATTGAAGATGTTCGGGAAACAGCTAATGGTATTTCTAATTCAAAATTAATCACGTACAAAGACTATGGCCATGATTTACATAGAAATAACTGGAAGCAGGTCCAAAATGATATCCTGGATTTTTTAAAAGCCTGAACTGAATTTAATCCAGAATAATAACCTTCTTTTAGCATCTAATTCATATGTTGATTTTCCTCAATAACAGAATTGTAACCTAGAATCCCCAAATTGAAAATGTCTTCAAACCATGATTTTACGACAATCCAAGTATTTTAATCCCAGTTTTTTCGAAGTGAGATCTATTGTACGTTACTAAAGGAAGATCGTTCTCCAGTGCCACACTAGCTATTAGTGTATCCATGACACCTATTGGAGTTCCTTTCTTTTTAAGAACACCTAAAAGAAAACCAAATCTCTTGGCAATTGCTTGCGTAAATGGGATTATAGTAAAAAATTGTATTAGTTCTTCTGTTTGCTTGAGATTGTATTCAACTCGAGAGGATTTATATACACCTTGATATAACTCCCAAAGAGTCACATGAGTAATAAATAATTCATTGGGATTCTTAAGTAATTCCTTTAAATTGTTCATAGTTTGTGGATCGTTTCTGAGAATTTTAATGAGAAAGTCAGTATCTAAAATCAAAGTAATTCCACTTCTCTACGATCTAAGATCTATCTTGCTCCTTTCGTCATATATTGTCTCAATAGAGTCAGCTAATTCTAATAAATCCTCTTTACTTGATAGCCATTCCAACAAATCTTCTTTTTTCCTTTTTGTAGTTAGAATCCTTTTGATAACTTCTGTAAATGATTCATTTTCCCTCTTATTATCCTTTAATAAGTTATACGCTTCTTCGGAGATAGTAATAGTTTTATGAGCCAAATTTCAAGCCTCAAGAATTTAAGAAGTGAATCATGTATTTATGTGTATTGATTCCATATAGTGTCCTTCCATTATTCTAAAAAGAGATTCGTGACAGAAAAAGATAGACTCCTTCTTGTTCATATCATGTAAATCACCCAGAATTATGAATCTAATAATAATAATAGATTCATAATTATTTTTAATTTTAAGTATATTTCAAAAAGATGATTGAAAATTGGATGGTTTTCCAGGTATAATCGAGCTCTAAACCATCTAACACTAATCTGCGTTTCTCATTGTGACATTGGTTATGATCATCTCGCTAATTGTCTTGCGTTAACCTGATGTAATTTTGTACTTTTTTTCATAGAGAATTACATTTTCCTCCCGTAACCAGTCCCAGTGCATTATTTGACTGGAAAGCTGCTTTATGAACTTGAATCGTGTCTCAATGACTCCAATAAGTTCCGTTCGAGAATAATCCAGCTCATGGATATGCGTTAGTGATAATACTAAGTGCCCATCGTCTTTGAGAACACGAAATACTTCCCCTAATAACTCATATAGAGCTTCCAAAGAATTGTTTTTGACAATAATATGGACGACATCAAGTAAAAAAACCAAATCTAGAAGAGCAGTCTCTAATGGAATCTGAAGTTCCCCCTCGGTTTTAATAGGTGTAACAAGAGGATCTAATTCTAAGTGTTTCAGGTTCCTTAGTAATTCATCCAGTGATGCTTGATCTTTGTCTAATGCATACACCATCCCCCCTACACCAACCACCTCTGCTGCGGGAATTACAAAATTACCAATTCGACAGCCAAAATCTAAGATTTGAAACCCTTGTGTAACACCCAGCTGCTCCATAAAGTGCTGGCCTTCGCCAGCAAACCAAATCTTTGCATCATTTGAATTACCCACGAGTTTTTTGAGTCTTTTATGATTTCTAGGTGCCATAATTCATCATTCATTTTAAGTTAGAAGACTTAACTCTTGGTAATCTAATGTTCTATACTTTTTTCCTAATAACTTTCTCTAAATCATTTGGAGAATACTGGGATAATTTTGAAATTAGTTTATAAGTTTGTAAATGAGTGTCAGGGGAGATATGTAAATCTTCAAGGGGAGTGTTCAACAAATGAGATATGATTTGAAAAAGAAATCGTTCTTGATATAACATTTGTTTTTTAATTGATTTCATTATTTCTAGACTTATTTTATGTGCTGTAGGATAAAAATCTTCATCAGAGTCACTCCATCCTTGTTCCCGCTGGTATTTTGTAAGCAGAATTGGTTTACAAATAGATATGGAAATGTAGGATTTCATCTTAGGAATGATTGTTCCTAGATCCAATGCTTCTTGTGAACCATGGATGTAGATTGGTACTACAGGAATTTTTCCGTTAAATTTCAGTATAACTCGTCCAACACCTGATTTAGTGTCACGGAGTAAATTATGATAGGCTTCCACTGGATTATTCGGAATTCTTCTTCCTTGTGGAGCAATAATTACTGCTAAATTTTCTTTTAACAATCTATGTGTATACTTGAGAGCTGGTACTGAATTCTTAGAATAAACAGGATATGCTGCCACATATTTAAGGAGGCTGAAGAACTTTTGTTCCATGGCTTTTCCACTCGTCATTAATCCAGCTGCTGTTCGATTTCCAAAGGGATAAACTATAGCGCTGGCAGCAAAAAAAGTATCTAAATGGGATCTATGGTTAAAGGAGTAAATAACTGGAATCCCTTCTGGAAGCTTTCGGATGTAATCAATATTATTTACTTCAAATCGAAAATATCTCCGAATCACACGAGGCAGGATTAGCTTAACTAGTTGATAAAATACCCTGTGAGGAAATGACCAATCGTTTGGAGTTTTTTTTGGAGGGATAAGAGGCAACTGACCAACCTTTTAGTCTTTTAAGAAAGAAATACTATTTACATCCGTGAAAACGCATTACTAACACGATCACGCCAAAGTTGGAGTTTACGAAGGAGGGATTTCATTTCATCAATTTTCATATCACGATTTAAATTCTGATTTAATTTCATCAGTGATTTTTTTATCCTACCGAGTAACATTTCATCAGATTTTTCATCAGTCGTTAATTTTTCTTCTGAAAATTTTCCTCCACTTATCCAGTCTAAATATTCCTCAATTTCCTGAAGAATTTCACGGGGCATATTCATTAATTCCAGTTCTTGGTATACATACTTCAAACTTTCATATATTTGAGCTACTTTTAGAATTGGTCTACGTTTCGATGAATTTTTCACGAATTCGATACTGATTTCGACTTGTCGAGTCATTTCTCCAAATTTGTAGCCAATATTAAAAGGAATTTCATGCTCTACCATACCTGATCCCTTATTCAATACACAGCTCAAGAAGCTTTTTTCTTTTTCCAGAATAAATGTAAGGTGATTTCATCCAGAATAGCAAAATGATTTAAAAAGGCTAGATCAAGAGAAAAATATCTTTTTAAATTAAGAGCTTCAGAGAAAACAAGGTTAATGCATATGGAATTCAGCAATCAGCTTAATATAGCCATCATTGATTTAACATCCCAATTAGTAACTTTAGAATCGGTTTCATTTGACAGTAAGGAATTTATTCAGAATTTGGGTGGTTTGGGATTTGTTGCAGAATATTTAT
>JAEOSP010000402.1 GCA_016840305.1 Candidatus Hodarchaeota archaeon | reverse complement strand
TCTTCAAACTAACCGGACTCCGATTAACTAAAAGTTAAGAGAGACATCTAAATATTTAACTTAACAATAATCCTGTCTTACTGTTTACCATTTGGTTAACATGGATGTTAACCAAAATCATCCCAGAATGCTTATCTGTCTAAATGAAATTATTACTTCTTTAGCAGGGGGGTGGTCTTCTAAAAAGGAAATGAATTATTCAAATGGAGCTAATATTGTATTAGGATCCCTATAGTATTATCTTGATTTTGGATATCCAAAATGATATCTTTTGGATAAAGATTATTTTTCACTTTTTTCATGGAATTCTAGGGCTACCTCCACTAGGATTTTCTTAAATCCCTCCTCAGCCTCCTCACGAAAATATTCCTCCATGATCTTATCAAGTAATATTTTCTCTTTGTATGTCATATTTCTTAATGACGGAAGAGATAATTTATCTGCTTTTAAGAATTAGAATATCTCGGACCATGATTTATACGATTTTTACCATGACACCCCCTGGAATTTCAAACGATCTCCCATCAAGTAAGGGTAAACCATTACTTAAGGATTTTAATGGCCTATATTGAAGGAATGGTATCAATTCACAAAAATATCAGTTACCGATATAATATTTTTCATGGTTTTTATAACTTGATCATAATTCAATTCAATATAATCTTTGACTTACCGGAATTAATACACCAAAGCGATAATGGAAATCTTGAAAAAGAATCTTTCAGTTTGTTGCGAATGTTACAGATTTACTGGTTATGTCATTGAAAAATACAACAAAAAAGTTCCAGTATTTTGTGTTTGTGAATTAAAAGCCGGATTACATAAAAAGAAAAAGACTTCAAGTATTGGTGGTGTGATTGCAGATGGATCTGTTCAGCTAATGTGGACGCCCACAAGTAACCATAAAGAATCAGATGGTAATTGGTGGCATACTTCACATTTCTCTGGATTTGGGTGGGGATCCGGCAAAAAGGAGGATTATGCTAGGTTGTTATCCTGGATTAAGGAATCGGAGATGCCGTAAAAATCTTGCAGATAATCCAAGTAATATTGGTTAAAAATCCTTAAAAAACTCCCTAAGAGAGATATTATGAATTTCAAGTAGTCTCAGTAATGATTTTATTGTTAGGGTAAGGCTACATGTCTTAATGAGTAGAAGCAGATCAATTATTACACTTAACAGATCTGTAATAAACTTAATTAATCTACCAATTAAGATTTTGTTTCACATTCTTGTACATCGTTATTAAATATTCTGGTATAAAACCATAGAGATCTGGTAATTTTAGAAATATTGTTTCATAAAGTTTAAATTCCTCCCTTAAATCAACACCACGATTTTTATGTAACCATTCCACATTATAAAATGCCTCACATAGCCGTTTACCGAGGTTATCTCTATATACTTCTGAGGATAATGAACCCGCATAAATCGCAACCTGATTTTGGTCTACGTAATTAAATATAAACTCATTTGAAATTCTTGAGGATATATTTCTTTGAATGGTGGAATTGGTATTAATAAACTTCCTAATTATACCTGGATTGTTTTCATAATTAAAATCACTGTGAATCTTCATAATCTTAGGGAAATACATATTATAAACCGATCCCTCGTTGGATAAATATGTGGAATCAGTTATTTCTTCAACAAGATTTATATATCCTTTCGGATCCGTATGTATTATTCCTACATTGCCATAGAGAGCAAAGAAATGTGGTATTGCTTCTCCAGAATATATAGTTAATAACCCATCTTCTCTGTTTATAACACCAACATAAAATGGAATTTCAATATTATATAAGTATTGAAACTTGTTTGAGATATCTATGGAGTCGTCATTACTCTTAATCTGTATCGCAAATGAACTTTGTGGTAATAGGTATTCCTTTTGAAATATTGTAAAAAGTGTACAGAAAAAATCAGAACCTAAATCATCGGAGATATTGGATGGTTCAGAAATAAATGAAAATTTTGATAGAATAAACCGAGCTAAATGCTCACTCTGCCAACCCTTTCTAAATCTTAACAAGTGACTCATCGAGATGTTTATTTAAATTATAATATGGAATAATTACAAGAATTATTAGAAATCAGATTTTGAGTTCTTCTTAATCAATTATAATATTGATATAATCGGAGAAGAAACTTATTTCAGAATATCCCATATAGTTTTCCCAACGAATAACCATACCTTCATTTTTAAAGGAGGGATTACCAGCATCCAACCCAAGAGCAGTAACAGCTTTATTATTTGCGGTTAAATCTGGAGTTTTATAAATTGTAATTCTATTGGTTTTACCTTCTTTAAAAAGGATCTCATATTTTCCATCTTCAAATGTTATCATCTCGCAATTTGCAGATTCACATGGGTGGTCAGTATATGATTTCCTTGATTCAATGGCACCAAGTATTTCGGAAACCTCAGTGGTAGTTTTGTCTTTCAGTTGGTCTATATCGATGATTTGTTCAAGTGGTTCCCCAACTTGGCACCCAAATAAAACAATGAGAGTCCAAAGGTTAAGAAGTTTACTGGCATTCTTCATAATAATGGTATTATAGAGGAAATTTACAAAATTCCGTCTTAAGTAACCCTGCTAAATAAAAATGACATGGGAAAGCTATAGTAATTGAAATAAGAAAGGTATATGAGATATTGTAAGAGTAAAAGGTTACATATTGTCTACAAAATCAAATTGCAGCAATTCATATGGCTTCATTTCAAGTGCGGCGGCCAAAAGGAAAATCATGGTAAGACTAGTATTTAAAAGACCTCTCTCAATCCTCCCTACCTGGCTTAATGTCAAATCTGCCCTTGCTGCTAATTCCTCTTGAGAGATACCTTTTTTAACCCGTAGCTTTCTAACGTGTTCGCCAAACTGTTTGATAAATGACTCGTTTCGTTTGTAGTTCACGGACACTAAAGTCCGATATCTAAATGAAATTTATTAGAGCAAATTTGCCTCATTTGAGTTATAGTCGTAATTTGTGTTTTGCATTGATGGAATTCCAGTTTTAAGATTTGGGGCCATGCTTTAATTACTATAGCATGACTTTCAAAAATGAATTAAGTGAACACTAATTACTAATATTGATGAATCATATTAGTCTAATAATTACGGTTATTCTAATCACTTACTTTTCAGGAGTCTACTCTCAGAAACCCTCATTCGATCAGAAACCCTCTCTTGAAGAAACTGAAGATTGGATAAAGGAAAAAATAGAAATACATGACATTTTTAATTATAGAAATGGGGCAGGGTATGGGAGAGGATATAGTATCAAGTTTATGGATGGGAATATGGTTATCTGGGAGTTAATTTACCTTGGAAGTGATACTTCTTCATTTGCATTTATAAAAAAGTGTGAAATTCCTATTAATGAAATGAGGAAATTGGAGGTAGAGGTTAATGAAACAACTTGTTCTATGATAATTCGCATCAGAGGATATAATGAAAAGATCCTTTGCCAAGAAATAGAGGAAGATGGACAAGATGTATTTACCCAAACATACCGTCTGGAATTAGTGCTGAATGAAACATTTGCAGAAGAGAATCTGCCGGAGCGAATGGTAAACGCATTTAATCATTTAATTGAATTACACGGAGGGCATGTTGTTAAAGAAGTATTTTAATCCTTTAAATGTTCTGGAATAAAGAATGGCCGCCAAGGATAGTATGGATTGGATAATAGGACAGCTTATTGATCATTTCCTACCCCTATAAATGAGTTGAATTTAGTTTTACTATTTCCTTATATAAACAGAAATTTCTTCTTATTTCCATAATCTCACGTTTTGGTTAACATAGAGGTTAACCAAAATCATCCCAGAAAGCTTTTCTATCTCAAAAAAATTATTACTACTGAAGCAGGGGGATGGTCTTTTAAAAAGGAAATGATAATTCTTGAAGTGTTAATGTCGAACTGGGACCCCTTTTAGTTACGACTTATCTCAATGGGTAATTCGACCTAAATCCTCATCAAGGATTTTGAATTTATCCTATACTAATATGGGGAATTTCAATACGATCATAGATTCGTATTCTGCTCTATATTCAATTCAATCGACAAAGGAAGGTCTGGGTCTATTAGAGATAAGAAATACCCTTACATCCTTTCCTGTCGAATTCTTTAGCTATTAAAAATGGATGATATTCGATATATAGTATATGGAAGGCTTGCTTGAAGCTTAAAACTATTTATAATCCTTCCTCTTTCCAGATTAAATTATCCAGGAGTTCAACTTAGAGGTTAAAAGCTAACCTCGCAAGTATCTCTACTTAACATAATAACAATTATAAGATTTTCCAGTGTTTATAAGGTTTTCAGAGCATTGGAAAATTAAGAGCTTTAGAAAAT
>JAEOSP010000401.1 GCA_016840305.1 Candidatus Hodarchaeota archaeon | reverse complement strand
GATAAACCAGATATAAGGCCAAAAAATATTGTTAAAGACGTAATAGGAATTCCTATAAGAGTATAATTTTTTACAAATGTAGTATAAAGGAGTAAAACCAATTCAGCTCCTTCTCGTGAAACAGAAAAAAATACTAGCAATAGAATGCCAGTTCTCTGCCTATCTGAAATAATTCCAGAGATTTTTACTTGCAAATCAGATTGTATTGTTTTTGATTGATTCATCATCCAGATAATCATCCAAGTAAGAAAACCAGCAGCAATTATCATAATGATACCCTCAAATAATATCTGGTATGATCCTACACCTTCTAAAATGGCAAGAAAAAACCATGCTGTAGTAATACTAACAACTATAGAAGCTAATACGCCATATAAAACATCACGATAAAGATCTTTACGATCAATGATCTGTAGATAACTGATAATGATGCCGATAATCAAAACTGCTTCTAACATTTCCCGTAAAGAAGAGATGAAACTAATAACAAAAATGGACAATATTTCTGGTAACAATGTCTAAACTCCTGATTATATTAAATATTTTCAAGGGTCGGATCACCTTGCAGACAAGAACAGTAAATTCACTTAAGTACAATTCACAGGCGTGAACTTTTTATAACCATAGATGAGAATCTCGAATACATAACAAAAACAAGTTGAATTCCGTAAAACCCAAAGAGAAATACTTTGAAAAGGAATGATGTAAGATATCAATTTATATCTAAAATTTGAACAGATTAAATAAGTTGGTTTTTAACAATACTATAATAGATCACTTGAATCATATTATAGGTAAGAAAAAAGACTGAAGATCATGATAATATCGATATCTAAGAGACAAATTCAAAAATCTTTCGAAAAAACAAAGTATAGGTTTACAGAAATACCAAAACACACATTTCAGGGAAATTATGGAATCTACGTTCACGTCCCATTTTGTTATACGAAATGTTCCTTTTGTCCTTTCTATAAGGAAATCTACACAGAAGAACTAAAGGAAAAGTATATGGAACGCATTCAACAAGAGATAGATGATACAAACTTAGAAGGCAAAGTCAAATGGATCTATTTTGGAGGTGGAACACCAAACACCTTATCAGTGGAGGAACTGAGTTTAATAATGAGACGGTTCAAAAGTAAGGTAAAGTTTGATAGCGTAGGAATAGAACTACTACCCTCTATTCTCACGAAAGAATATCTAGAAGGATTAAAAGAGATAGGATTCACAAAAATCAGTGTCGGAATCGAGAGCTTTTCAGATAAAGTACTGAGAAAAACAGGAAGAAAAGTCGGCCAAAATACAAATCTAGAAGGTCTGATTAATTATGCAAAAGAGATACTTAATCTGTGGGTAAACACGGATATGATGGTTGGTTTGCCAAACCAAGATAATAAAACGTTTAAAGAGGATATAAAGCTTGCAGGAGTAATAAAACCTGACCAAATTACCATTTATCCATATATGATATTGCGAGGACAAGCAAGGGTTCAATATCTAAATCCAAAGGAACAATTCATACTTATAGAAGAAGCAGCTGGAATTCTAGAAAAGCTAGGTTATGAACGTAAGAGTGTTTGGACACTCGCCTTAGGTGACAACCTTTATGATACATCTAGGGATGAATTAATTGAAGATTATATAGGATTTGGCCCAGCAGGCTTCTCAACTTACTCTAACTGGAAAGTTGTGAATCCAGAAGTATCAGCATACATTAAGAACAGAAAAAATAGAAGAAAAAAAGGATTCGTTGCTCAAAAATCTAAAGCAAGCGACGAATGGAGAAAATTTGCACGTATGCTATATGATCTGAAGTGCAACAACTCAAAGGACTTTCCCAGGTATATTAATGCATATATACGCCTTTTAAAATTAACCGGTTATTCAAAAAAAGGAGTATTAACCGATAAAGGTAGAATATTAGCAAATGAAATCACAAAAACAGTAGTAGAATCCCTCCCCTTCCCAATACAGAATCCTAACTGCATAGAAAACTATGAGGAATATGTGACATTTCTAAATAGCTAGCATTGTGAATAATCACCTAAATATGGTAACTTCACTATGAAAATGTGAAAGATAGGCAGTTTTGACAGTTTTTTAGGTGAACCTTGGAGAAATCAAGAAAGAAATTAACATATCAAGATTAATACTACAATTTTTAAACGCCTTCTCATGGGTTAGATTTTTATGACTGAACATGAACAGATGTTGAAAGAGAAGTTAAAGTATCAAAAAGGATCCATCGGTGTTCAAGTCGATGAAGTGCAAATGCCAAGTGGAAAAACAGAGGAGAGAATATGGATCAATTTTCCATCAGTATGTGTGATCGTACCATTTATTACTACAGAAGAGATTATCCTGGTTAAACAATACAGGCACGCGATTAAGAGCTTAACATTTGAGTTACCAGCTGGTAAGATAGATCCAAATGAATTAGTAGCTGATGCAGCAAGACGAGAGCTACTAGAAGAAACAGGATATCAAGCAATAGTGAAACCAGTATTTAAACTCGTTCCATCTCCCCATTATTCAAATGAAGTTCTTTGGATATGCATTGCAACAGAAATGAAACCTCTAAAAGTAGCAATTGACTCAGATGAAATACAAGAAATAAAGAGAATTCCACTAATGATAGCATTTGAGATGATAGATAATGGAGAGATAATTGATGGTAAAACAATAACAGCTCTTCTTTATTTAAAGCATGCAGATTATATAAATGATCTTAAGTTGATAAAAAAACCGTAAATCAAGCAGTCCGTGTTTGTATATTAGGAAGAATAGTGTTTTCTGCACGAATAATATCTCGAGGAAAATCAATATCAATCCAGAGATCTGGTGAAATAGCTACTGCAGAGATTTTATGTTCTTGGAGAATCAAACGCTGGAACAAAGCTGGAAGCTGCATATCAAGAAAACCTTCTTCATGAGACATTTCAGTCATAGTGTCAAATAAAATTTCAGTCCCTTGCCGATCAAATTTCATAATACCAGCAAATTCAAATGTAGATTCAGCACTAATGGGAAGATCTTTTCCAATATCTAGGATAAGGTTATTTTTTACAATGACTTTTTCAGATTCACTGTCAAGATCTGAAGAAGTAATGGCAGCAGAAATACTATTTTGGTCCTGAATCAGTCTAGTTATTATTTCAGGATGGAATAAAATATCTCCATAAAGAAGGATAAGAGGAGAATTCATTTCCTGCAAAGCAAACCATAGACTGGCGAGAATGCTTGAAACAGTATAAAAGGGGTTAAAAATGAAGTGAACATCCTTTTCCAATGCTGCTTGCATTTTCTGATCCTGAAATCCTGTAATAACATTGATATCAAAAATCCCACCCTGCTTGAGATAGCTAGTTATGTGATGAATGATAGGTTTATCCCCAATTGGGATCAAAGCTTTTGGGAGATCTTGAGAGTAAGGATAAAGACGTAACGATTTGCCAGCAGCTAAAATAACCGCCTTCATGTCATTCTTTTGCTGAATGGGGTTTTCTTGTAAGTACCGCGCGATGTAAGTAGGATCTTTGGCCT
>JAEOSP010000400.1 GCA_016840305.1 Candidatus Hodarchaeota archaeon | reverse complement strand
TCTCCCTAACTTGTCATACATCCATTCCATCTCATCAGCAATACGACTGACAGACTTCGTGGCAAAATGACGACGGTAAAATACATGTTGAGAGCAAAATGAGCAATCGTGAGTACAACCCCTAGCTCCTTCTAATATCACATATGGACTATCAGACATCATTGCAAAATGATATTTCTCCAGTGGTACTTTATTATATGCTGGATATGGAAGTGCATCTAGTTCCTCTCCTGTAAGAGGAGGGTGATCTTCAGTTCGATAAAATTTATTATCTTTAAAATAAGATATCCCTTTTATTGATTTTAACCCTTCTTTTGAGAATCCATGATTAGAGATAAAGGCTAAAATAGCGATTAATGCTTTTTCTCCTTCATAACGGACAATCAGATCAATGCTAGAGTATTCTCTAAGAGAAACTTCGTCCATCATCGTGAAATGGAACCCACCCGCAATAGTAATAATTTCTGGGTTGATCCGTTTAACCAGATCAAGTGTTCTTACTGTCTTATATACATTACAAGTTGCATGACTTCCAGATCCAACTATATCTGGATTTTCTCGTCTAATTACTTCCTCCAGGCCAAACCAATCCAAGTCTTCTGCTTGGGAGTCGATTACTTTAACAGTAACATCAGGTAATTGTTGTTCAATTACAGCTGCAAGTAATAGGAGGTTATATGGTGGTGGGAGGTATTCACCCATAACAAACCAAAATTTTTTAGGTGGTTCTATTAGAAGGATTTTCATATTGTCTACCAATTTCTTCTTCGTAGATAAAATTTCATTAATGAAGATTATTATAAATATGAGGATGATTTGTTTGAAAACAAAGAATCTAAACCAAATGTAGGAAAAGAAATGGTAACGATAAGTGAATCAAGTTCAAACGAAATTAAAATTGTCAGAAAGGGTAGTAAAGAGCGGGGGCTCTTCTTTGGAATAATGGGATCATTGTTTCAGATTATATTTATTTGGGGATATTGGAGATTTCTAGATGAAACAGGTCCATGGGCAATCTTTTGGTTAAGCATCATTAATAGTGAGTTTTATCCGTTTACTTTCATATTATTTGTTTTTGGCGCAGGATGCATCTTAGTAGCTATTCGAGAATTTGGATGGGAGGAGTCCTTAGTCATTAAAACAAAGCTTTCTAAGGAAATTCCAGGATTAAAGAAAGAATCACGGTTATTTCGATGGTCACGGATAACAACCATTCTTAACAATCAAATCGTTACCCTCCGATTGCATTCAATTCAATTAGACCAATTTAACATTAATAAAGCATACCAGATAGAATTAGATTATAGAGAAGAGACAAATTCAACATTAAAAACGATTAAAATATATAGAGACAATGAAGATAACATACACACAACAGCAAAACGTTTAGTAGAAAAAATCCACAGAATTTTATCATTACCTGGAGAGATTGAAAAAACTGAATCAGCTATACTTCCATTGGACAGAAAAAAAAAGGGGGAGGGAGAGAGAAATAAATCTAAGTTAACTTAGAAATATTTTGAAGGATCACGCATACCGCGTCTCTTCACGTCTCTCTGACTAAGAGTGTTAAATTCATCTCTTAATTCTGCTGGTAATTTACTTGGTTTTTTATACCCTTCAAGAGTATCCTTGGCATAGGAGTAAATAAAGGTTCGAAAAGCTACTTTCATGGGCATTGTAACTACATTATAAGGAAGAGTTCCAAGAAAAACGAAGATTATAGCGAAAACAATTCCATAGACAAGTTGTTGAGTAACTGCAAACCCTAAACCAAATCCTGCACCAAGCCAGATTAACGAATTAATTATTGAAAAAATAAATGTTGTTAATCCAAAACCTGATTCGCCAACTAGAACATCAACGAGTGCGCCCCAGGTAGTTTTAGCTGAATCTTTGATTGAATCTGTAAGATTAGTTTTATTTTGCACAATACTAACTAACGTGAAATAATTCAGAAACATCCAGATAGCGCCAAGAATGGAAATCATGACACTTGTGATTGCAGCAAAGATTAAACCACCAACTGCAGCACCAGCATTTTGTCTTCCACTAGTTGTAGTTCTTTGTCCTCGAGCAGCGCCTGTAAATATCTGCATAATTATTTTTACTGTTGCCATAGCAAAAGCAAATTTAAGAATAACTGGTAAAACTTGACGGACATCTTTCATTGCAGATCCTAAATCAGGATCTAATCCCCTATACCAATCGCTTGCATATGAGATAACTCCAGCAGACAAACTGTAATATACACCTAGGAACACAATCAAATAGAAATATTCAAAGATAATACCAAGAATTATTCCTGGGTAGCTTAATTCTGGTTCTCCTAATGCATTTGTAACCTCAAAGAGTGTGTAGATTTTAATAAAACCAAAAAGCATGAAAAAGCCAGTTATTGTGGAATATATACCCAGGAAAAAAGGCATTGCAAGGACAGCTTTTTCATCTAGGACGAGTTGAGCTGAAAACTCAACAAATTTCCCACTACGCTTAATTACTCGAAACTTCCAGATCACGAAAAGTAAGAGCAAGAATCCAAAGATTGCAATGAAGAATCCAGCCATCGAAGCAGCAAATTGATCATCACCAGGTAAAAATAATCCTCCTCCAATCAGAAGAACACCTGCTCCCATCATCAATGCTGGAAATAGAATGGATACAAAGATTGTCACCTGTGTAGCAATTTTGCTCATTATCCATAGAATTACGTAAGCCATAATGACAGTTACGACCAAAAAGACTATAATAAAGACAATTAAGAGAGGTAAGAAGTCTAAAGATAGAGGGACTAATACTTTCAATGCTGAAGAAATTTCTGCCAATATACTAGCATTTTCGGGGTTAAAAATAAAATCAACGAATGCATATGCCCCAAAAACATACAAGGCAACTACTACAATCAAATAAAGCCACGTAGGCATATTTGAGTGTTTAGTTCTTATATCAGGCTTTTTATAACTTGAAATACTCATTTTTATTCACAACTAGTTTAGTAGATCATTAAAATATTTTAATAGAAATTGATAAAGAAAAAATACAAGTAATTCTATACATCATATTAGTATTATAAGTTTATTCTCAGATCAGTTCAGAGGTCAATCCTTTTTATTAACAGGAGAAAAAATTCCCTGTTATTAATTTTATATCATATAAAGAATAAGGAGACTAATATCAAGGAATTACACTGGAGAAACTCTTAAAAACCTTAAATGTATAAAATGACCTTGTAGATAAGTGATATTCTCAAGAATAACTTGAAATTGTAAAGCCAAAGGGTGGGAAAGGAAGTCTTGGAGAAAGAAAAATTCTTAAGTTGGCTGATGCTAATTTGTAATCTGCTCAAGAATTGAATTATCAAGTGGATTTGAGTTTTAAGAGCTGAAGATAAGTAAAAAAACCTTTAAAGGAACTAAGAATTTATGAAGAAAGGAATTCTCCTCGGATTTATTTTCTTACTATTCATATCTAGTATTAGCATTGGTGATCTTAGTAGTTTAACCATCGTTCATAGTCAGAATGTTGGTCGATTACCTGGGTTTGAAGGACCAATTGTTATTACTGGATTATTTGTTTTAGTCGCATTTGCTGCTTATAAACGGCAAGAATAATGATTTATAGTACTGCTCGTTATTTTTTAGATACTACAAAAATGAGAATTTTCCTTATAGACTCCGAGTAATATGTAAATGTTTTAAACCAAAGTTTCGTGAAATAATATATGAATACAGAATAGTGATTATTCAATCTATGAAAACACAGATTTCAAATATCGAGATCTACCCTTTCTGGATTTAATCTACTATGCATAAATGAGATTTTATCAAGGATTTAAGGAGTAATCTAGTATTGGACGTTGTTTTTTCGGTTTTTGACGAAAAGGTTGGGCCTATGGCAGTATATTCGACAATCACAGATCCTATTATTACAAAGAAAATTGCTGTTAAGTCTATTGTCTCTACACTGACGAGTGTTAAAACTTCGGCTACAGAAAAGTTAGAAGGGGAAGCTATTATACCTTTTCCAGATGAAAACAAACTAGCATTTATCTTCTATACATCACTAGATCAAAAGACTGAAGGTGGAGAGAATAGAGTGATTTCGTTAAGTGCTATTGTAGATAATGAATATAAATCACTAATGTACTCACAAGCTACCCTACTTTCACAAGAAGCGAGTAAGCTGAAAATTAGCTTGAATAACGATTATATATACGGAGAAAAACTTCCCCATAGTTTAATCAAGCAATTTGAAGATTGGGGGCAGATAACTTCAACAACTAAAACAGAGATAATAGCAGAAAAACAAATTGAATTCAATATTCATAGTTTATTTGATCTTTTCCCAAGCAAACAAAGCCTTCGTAAATATGAGGATCCTCTTGTACACCTTTTCTTAGGGATTGTTATAAAAGTTCCTGTTGTTCTCGTTGGACCAAACATTGAATTTTTGTTAGAAATAGCAGATGTACTCAGAGGATATTTACCTAATGAGGAACTTGACGTTAGATTAGCAATTAGTCTTCATGTTCAATCAATACATCATGCAATATCTTATGGAATTCCAAAGGCCGATTTGGTCTTACTAAATGAGGACCAGTATAGAAGCGCATTATTTTATCGAGAACCAGTTATACTCGTTAGAATCGGCAGAGATTCGCGATATTATAATTATAATCCTCCTTCAAAAGCAGTTTCGTTTATTGAGAATCTGATGAAGAAAATTAGAAGTTTTAAAGACGAAACAGTCTGTAATCTTTATTTACAGGGAGAATTCATGTCATTTTCAAATAAAATGTCGATTCTGAAGGATTTTTGTGAAGCAGGGAAACAAGATTCTCTTAAAGATTTAGCTAAAAAACTGGGAGTTAGAGAAAATTACCTTATTACTCTCGCTGAAGCATTACGTGTTCAAGAAAAGATTTCCAATGACCAGATAAATAACATGTTCTTAGGTAAGACAAAATTCCCAAAAATGGAAACACTTAACCCTTTAAGTGTTGGAATCATTCATTAATCGTGTTCTTTTATTCCTTTTTTTCTGATATAGCTACATAATATAAATTAAGTACATTTTCAAACTGAAGATTAATCAAAAAAGATGAGAAAAGAAGACTTGTTTATTGTTCTTTATCTTTAAAACGAGGTGGGAATGTTTTCATAGATTCTTGCCTTCTTTTTAATATTCCATCCATCATCTTATCCCAGCCATCCCAAATTATTGGATTCGCTTTAATTTGTCTTGGAGCATAGGTATTTATGGCTTCAATGACACTTTTATTCGAAGCGCGATAACTAGGAATTATTGTGCTTGTGATTGTGATAATAAAGGAGGTAGAAATCCAAAATAATAGTAAATTAGGTGAAATACTTGTTTTAATAGGTAAAGATTGACCAATATACCAAGTTATTAGCTCTGCTCCAATAACACCATTGATGATACCGAAAATAACACCTAAGATACCATATATTGTCGATTCTGCAAAAAAAATTGAAAAAACGTCTTTCTTAGTTAAGCCCATCGATCTCATTATTCCAACTTCTCTCTCTGTCTTCAAAGTTGAAATTAAAATGGAAATAAATTGAGCCAAACCAGCTAGGAGAAATGTATTAAAGAATAAAGTTTGAAAAAAAGCTTTTTGTATGATCAAAGATTTTTCGATGACTTCAGCATAGAAATCTACTGCAGTACAATGTGCAAAAAATGTATAGTTTGAAAGAAGCTGATCTTTCATTATATAAAGATTTACATCTGTCCTTGTAGACATGAGAAAATAGCTAGCTGATTGATTTTGCCACAACGTCCGATAGAGATCATCTGAACAAAATATATAGTTTCCATGCTGTAAAAATGGGTTACCTGCAGCAATTCCAGTGATTTTCATCTGAATGCTTGAATTTGAGGATGTTTGGACGTCCAAATATTCTCCTAATCGTAACCCAATTCGTGAAACAAGAAAATGACTAATAATTACTCCCCGTTCTGAACTATTTAATAAAGTCGGGATATGAGGTTCCGTTGGCAGTACCATTGTCTCTTTGAAGAAATAATCGAAATCTTCATTGTTAATACCAAGTACATACCCTTGCATAGAACTGATTGTGGTCCTTTGTTTCTGAATAGCTCCTGCTCTGAGTATATTACTATCACTTTCTATTAGGTCATTAACAAATGATGGAGGTATTTGTGCGTTATCTTTAGTCTCTGCTATGATGTCTATTCGCCCAAATCGTTCGTTGTAATAATCAGGAAATGATTCAATAAGACCATCTGAAACTATACCTACAACAAGTATAAAACTAAGAGCTAGCGCAGTTACCATAATAGTTATAAGGGCTTTTTGGGGTTCCCTTTCAATATTTCGTGTCGCAATAATTCTTGGGACTTTCTTATGCCATAACATTAATTTCTTACCCAATTTTGGAACAAAATGTAAAAATGCACTTTCTAAAAGTAATGTACCAGCAAACACCGCTCCTATCGCAATAAAGTGCCACGAAAGAATTTCAAAAGATAAGAATCTACTAGGCCCAATAAAATAAGTTGTTATAAATCCTGATATTATTAATAACACTCCGCTTATTAATGAAATTACTCTACTACTTGAGGTAACTTTTTTCGTACGCATCTTCCAATGAATATTCTGAATGACAGGGAGATTAACAGATAGAGCGATAGGATAAAGACCTGCAATTAAAGCAATAAGTATCCCTGTGACAAATGCTGAAAGAATTGATGTTGGAAGAAGTAGTAATGCGTTGATATCAACTGTATGTGGATAATTGACATTCAAAAAGAATATAATAATGTATGAAAAGCCAATGCCAATAATATTACCTATAATACTGCCAAGTCCGCTGTAAAATAATATTTCAAACCCAAGAAATAGAATAACTTGGATTTTTGAGGTTCCACTTGATCTTAAGATGCCGAATTCTGATGATCGTTCTTTAATATTGATAGTAAGAATATTTGTTATAAAAAGGAACTCAACTACGAATGAGGCAATGATAATTAAATTCATTGCTGTTTGATACGATCTTATTGCTAGAATATCGGTTTCACTTATGGATTTCTCCCGAAAAACAAGATAATCAAGTCCCAGTGTATCTTCTATTCGTTTTGCTATGGAATTTATATTAATAAATTCATTGACTTCAATCACTATATGAAAGTTTAAATAACTCTCATCTTCAAATATCTCAAGCAAATAATTTAGATCTATTAAGATAAACAAGAATCCGTTATGATTTCCAAAGTTTTCTCTATCATCTATTGTTCCAGATATTGTAGCAGTAGTTGCACTCACACCGTATTCTAACATGTCTGGAATATAGAAATTCTGACCTGGTATTACTTATGCTAGATATCCGATTGATTCGGAAATAATAACCTCCCGTTCAAATCTATCTAATGTCTTATTACCGTTTATTACTTCTAGTTGTGGGAAATCAGGGTGATTTTCAGGATCAAAACCATATAAAATAACAGTATTTGTGATATTCTCTAACAGTGGGTGGTCTTGAATGAAACTAGGAAGATCATTCAGGGTAAAAGTCGCTACTAGGCTTGATTTCTTGACTCCATCAATATCCAGCATTCTTTGTTCTAGTTCTTGCATCTCAAGTAAAGTTGAATTGCTTTTTGAATGAATTGTAATATCCGTAAAGTTATTACCTCTGTGATTTTCAATAAAATTACCATATAGTGAATCGACAGATACTGCTATTCCAGTCTCTAAACCAACTGAAACAGCAATTCCTAAAACTATTAGAAAAGTTCGCCATTTATTACGAGTAAAATTACGCCAAGGAAGAGTTAAGAACATCGTTTTCCCTTACAGATTATAAAATTCACGTAAAATTTGCTAATAGTTATAATATGTATCTTTCGTTAGGTGAAAAAAACTTGAGATATTCCATACAACAGTAATTCAAGATACAATATTAATAAATAATCCTAGCCAGGAGACCCTAGTATTCATTTGAGGGGGAATCGCCACAAAAGAATGTCAATCGTGTGTGATAAGAGGCCCGATCCTTCATTAAGGAGAAACCAAGCTTTTGAACTAGAACTTACCTATTTTCTAACAAAGCTTCAAATTAAAAATGAAATTGCTAGTAATGAGATAGCAGCTGCAAAATATTCAGCATTCTTACCAAACTGGAACATGCCTAGTTTGAATTTGTAAGTTCCTGGATTTTTTCTACTTTGCTCGATAGATTTTAGATAAACATTAAGATTCTTCTTAGCAGAAGTTTGCGATAAATCATTACATCCTCCAATAAGAAAATAAACACCCGAAGTTAAAAGCATTGAGCTTCCCCAGATTCTCGACAAATCATTCCCTGAAATCAGTGTGTAGGTAAAAGCAGCTAGAAAGGAAAAAAAAATGCCTATCCCAGTTTTTTTCAAGAATGATGCGAAAGATAACTTGTCAAACTGAGGATATAAGATGTTTTTATTCTCAGCATCCTTATTAATATGACTTTGTTCTGTGCCGAGATTATTTTTTCTTTTTAAGTCAGTCATTACTCTATCCAATCATGATGTTTGTCATATTAGTGATTCAGTTAGTTCTACTGGAAAATGGCAAGCTACAAAGTGATCAGGGCTGATTTCTTCGAATTTTGGTTCCTCTTTAGCGCATTTCTGTTTTGCGTAGATGCATCGAGTTCTGAATCTGCATCCTGATGGGAGATTTATAGGACTCGCAACATCACCATGAAGAATGATTCGTTTTCTTTCCTTAGTTGGGTCAGGAATAGGTATTGCTGCGATCAGAGCTTGAGTGTAAGGGTGTCGTGGGTTACCGACGAAGTCATCAGCAGGAGCGAGTTCTACAATTCTACCTAGGTACATAACTGCAATTCGATCGCTAATATGTCTCACAACACTCAAATCATGAGCAATAAAGATGTAAGTGAGGTTGAATCGTTTTTTAATGTCTTTTAATAAGTTTAGTATCTGAGCCTGAACTGCTACATCTAACGCGGACACAGGTTCATCAGCAATTATTAATTGAGGTTCCACAGCCAAAGCACGAGCAATACCTATCCGCTGACGCTGTCCACCACTGAATTCGTGAGGGTAGCGTAAAGCGTGATAGTCCTCAAGACCACAAAGGTTGAGAAGCTGTACCACTCGTTCCCGACGTTCTTTTTTGCTCATCCCTCTTTGGTGAATCACAAAAACCTCTTCAATAATTCCACTAACTGTTAACCGAGGATTTAAAGAAAGATAGGGGTCCTGGAATATCAATTGAGCTTGTTTCCTAAACCAAAGTTCTTCTTTTTTATTTTGTAGCTCAAAAATTTTTGTTCCTTCAAAGTTCACTTCCCCGCTAGTTGGAGAGAGTAGGTTCAGAATAACTCTACCAAGTGTGGTTTTACCACAGCCAGATTCTCCAACTAAGCCAAAAATTTCCCCTTTCCTTATCTTGAGAGTGATATCATCAACAGCGTGTATATATCCAACTAAGCTTTTCCTGAAGACTCCCTTCACAGTTACAGGAAACAATTTTTTCAAATTTTTTATCTCTACGATGGTATCTTTGGAGGTTTGATTACTTATTGTCATTATCGAATTCAATCCTTTGGTGCATTGATCTCGTTGTGGTGGTGGCATGCTACAGCATGATCAGAGGTAAACAGTTCCAAGGCTGGAATTTCCTCTGCGCATTTATCTGTGGCGTATGAACACCTTGGGTGAAATCTACAGCCCGTTGGTGGATCAATTAGGTCAGGTACGCTACCAGGTAATGTTTGTAGCTTATCTATGGTTAAATCGAGTCGTGGAATAGCAGCCATCAAAGCTTGAGTATAGGGGTGTCGTGGATCTTTATAAATTGTTTTAACTGCAGCTGTTTCAACTATATGACCCCCATACATTACACCAACCCGATCGCAATTTTCCGCAATAATACCAAGGTTATGGGTAATTAATAGAACAGACATGCCAACCTTTTTCTGTAAAGCACGAATTATGTCAAGAATCTGAGCTTGAATCGTAACATCAAGTGCAGTTGTCGGCTCATCTGCAATAAGTAAGCTGGGATTGCAGGATAAAGCTCTACTAATCATTATACGTTGTCGCATTCCACCACTAAATTGATGAGGATAATCATCAACTCGTTCTTTCGCTAGGGGAATCCCAACTTCCTTCATCAATTTGATAGCCCTTTCTAGCGCAATATCAGGTTTAACATCTTCGTGCAGTCTGATTACCTCTGCTATCTGTTCTCCAACGGTGAAAACAGGATTTAGAGAGGAGAGGGGATCCTGAAAAATCATGGAAATTTCAGCTCCCCGTATCTTTCTAATATCTTTGTCTTGTAACTTTAAGATATCTTTCCCCTTATAAGAGACCTGTCCTTCTTCTATGATTCCTGGGAATCTAACTAAATTTATACAGGACAGTGCTGTTACAGTTTTACCACAACCAGATTCGCCAACTAAGCCAAAAAACTCTCCTTTCTTTATGTGGAACGAAACACCTTCAACTGCTCTGACGATGCCAAATTCCGTGTAAAAATAGGTTGTTAGATCTTTTACTTCAATAAGAATGTCATTGTCTTGATTGGGAATTCCAATGTCGTCTTCTTTAATATTCTGCTCTACTATATTCAATATTGAATTACTCCAATTTAACTTTTTTGGCTGGATTTTATTATTAATAATTATCGTAATCGAGGATCAAATGCATCCCGCATACCGTCGCCCAATAGATTAAATGCCATAACAGCTATCATAATAAGGATCGCGGGGAAAAATACTGACCACCAAGCTACTGTAGCGTAATCAAATCCATTGCTTAGCTCACGACCCCAGCTAGAAAGATCTTCAGTGGTGAAACCAAGAAATGCAAGACCGGCTTCTACTAAGATGTTGGCAGATAAACCCAAAGTAACAACGACTATCAAAGGTGCTAAAACATTAGGAAGGATGTGAACTAGCATAATTCTCCTATTGGAGGCCCCGATACAACGTGCTGCTTCTACATAGTCCGCTTCACGGATTTGGAGGATAGTTGCACGGACAAGTCGTGTGATACCCATCCACCCAAATATACCAAGGCCAAACATTACAGCAACCAGAATAACCTGAGCACTAAGCCCCAACTCGATTAATAGATTATCTACCCATCGAGTATTCTGAATTACTACAATTGCAAGGATCATTACAAAATAAAATGGCAAAGTCAAAAAAACATCAGTTATTCTCATGACGATTTCATCAACTTTTCCTCGGTAATATCCTGCTATTAGACCAAGTGGAAGACCGACGAGTAAAGATATAATAATTGCACCAAAACTAACTATGAGGGAAATTCGAGCACCATGCACTAACCTGGAATATAAGTCTTCAGACTTATAGTTGGTGCCCATTAAATGTATAATCCGGAAATATTCTCCTCCTTCGAGAACGAAATCATCAACTATAACATCTGAGCCAGTTGCGGCAATTTCTAACTTCAGCTCTCCAGGATTTCGAACTGAAAGTCCATAATCAGATTGCAAAGCAAGATCCACAGAATGCCAGCTATTTTCACTGAACGTAAGTTCTATCTGATCGTCTTTTTTATCCTCATAAGTGAAAATGACTTTTAAAGTGGTTTCCTCTGTACCCTCAAGATAGACTCTAAATGATAAATCCGTGAAAAAACGGTCTTGGCTCACAGAAATATCTTGAGTTAGACTTCCACCTTGACTAGAAATCCGAGCAGCGAAGACATTGACGGCAGATCCACCAGGAATCCCAGAGGCAGTAAGATTTATTCGTTGCCAACCATTTAGTTCCCATTCACTTAAAAT
>JAEOSP010000399.1 GCA_016840305.1 Candidatus Hodarchaeota archaeon | reverse complement strand
GGATGACCAAGAAACCCCTGTTTTGACTGATTGTGTCACTTGTTATGCTTGTAACGAATATTGTCCTCGAGATGCAAACCCATTCGACCTTATTGTCCAAAGACAGGAAGAACATAATTCAATATCGTTACCAGAAAATTTGAAAAAGATGCTTGCTGATCAATTTGCACCAAAAGGATCAGTTAAACCGATTGATACAGAAGGAAAGATGGTCATGTCAATCTGTGTATTTGCAGACCATCCCAAATTCTTTGAAGGACAGTTATTTGAAAATTTAAAATTAGTAAGTGGTCGAAATTTCTTTTGTAATCTGTTATTTCTTCATACCGGTCAAGATTCAGTTATTAAAAGTAGAGCTCAAACCATAATCGACAACCTTGCAAGCCTTAATGTGCCCGAGATTATTTTCTTTCATGACGAATGTTATGCATTTACGACCAAATATGCTCCTGCTATTGGAATTAAGGTCCCATTCGAATCGATTCATCTTTACGAATATCTCTATGGTTATGTAAAACGTAATGAAGATAAAATTAAGAAACTTGGACTAAAGATAGCTCTCCAAAGGTCATGTTCTAACAGATTTAACCCTGAAGTCGACCATTTCGTGGATGATATCTGCGAGCTTATTGGTGTTGAGCGAGTTGCAAGAGAATATGATCGTGAAAACGCCTTATGTTGTACTGCTCCTCAAGGTCAGCTAGGGAAACGGGATATGGCAAAGGAAAATATTAAGCGTAATATAGATGATGCCATAAAACATGGAGCACAAGCTATGGTTTGCATTTGTCCAATGTGTTATGATACTTTAAAACGCCCAATCAAAAAAGCTGGAATGAAAAGGCTCTTCGTCCACGAGTTAGTTAGATTAGCTTTAGGCGAACTTGATTTTGAGACTTTAAAATAATTTTTTTTATTTTTATAATTTTTTAATAATTTTAAATAGGTTAAGAACATGTCATCTGAAGATCCGATTTTAAAAAAGTTAGAAGAAATAGTTGGAGAGCAATGGGTTTCAAATCGCATGGAAGAACGCTTTTTTTATTCAAGAGACGCGGGCGCAACAGAACCATGTATGCCAGACTATGTTGTAATGCCAAGTAAGACAGAAGAAATTCAAGGTATAGTTAAATTAGCTAATGAGAAAAAGATTCCCATTACTCCTCTTTCTGGTGGAATGACAACATCAGGTCTTGCAGTTCCCTCACATGAAGGAATTGTACTCGATTTAAAGAGAATGGATAAAATAATTGGACTTAATAAAAGAAGCAGTTACGTGATTATCGAACCAGGTGTTACACAAGGCCAATTAAAAACATACTTGGAAGAAAATACTAATGATGAATGGCAACACTCCATTCCGGGAGCACCACCTTCTGCTTCAGTAATTGGCAATCTAATGATTTATGGTGCAGGACATTTATGCCATAAATATGGATTCAATCATACAATGTGTAATGGTATTGAAGTTGTGCGCGCAGATGGTGAAGTGTATAAACTAGGTTCATGTGCTGTTGTAGATAAATGGTTTGGAATACCTCCAATGCCAGATCTAACGAGTTTATTTTTAAACGGTTGGTTTGGCACAACAGGAATAATCACGAAATTATCACTTCAACTTTTCCCAAAACCAGCTTTTAAGGATGCTTTAATATTTACAACTTCAAAAATCAATGAGTTCACTGATGCAATTTATGAAGTATCAAAATATGAGATTTGTGAAGATTTAGTGGGATTAATTTCCGGAATGTTCGGTAAAATGTTAATATTAATGATGGTTTTTTCAGGGCATTTTCAAGAAGAATTAGATGTTAAAAAAAATATACTTAGGAAAGTGATGGATAATTATACTAAAGATCCAGATCCAAAAACTGGAAAAAAAAGGCGAATAAAAGAAATGAAAGGAGTCCCGCCTTCTCTTACAAATGAATGGTTGATTTTACCACCCCCAGCGGTAGCTGGTTCAATGGGAGATATAAGAAAAGGTGGTGGTGCAGAATATATCGGAAGTTATATTCCATTAGAATCAGTTGCAGAAGTTTATGAAGGAGGTCGGCAGATTTGTAAGAAATATGGATTAGCTAAGGAATCTTATATCATTAGGGCTATTTCATTAAATCATACAATTATGTTCGCTCTTAATTATCCATATAATAGAAAAAGTGAGGAAGAACGGAAAATTGTAGAGAAACAATTAGCAGAAACTACAGAATTAATATTAAAAGCTGGAGGAATACCTTGGAAACCTGATGTTCAAGCACAGAAAAAGACCTTGGAACAAACTAATCGAAATTATGTAAAATTAATGAAAGAAATTAAAAATTTATTAGATCCAAATAATATTTTAAATCCAGGAAAATGGGAATAGGAGACGGATTGAATGAGCTCAGAAAAATATTTTGAAGTAGTGCACAGATGTTTTAGATGTGGTTTTTGTAAATTTACTGGAGGAAAGACTCCAGAGGATACTTGGTATATCAATTGTCCAGCATTCAAAAAATGGAGATTTGAAACTTATTCTCCAGGAGGAAAATTGTGGCTTATTAACGCGGTGTTAAATAAAGAATTAGAATGGAGCGATTCGATGGCAAATATTATATATTCTTGCACAACCTGCGGAAATTGTATGGAACATTGTATTTTCGAGTTTAATGAACAAATAGTAGATATTTTTGAGGCGGCTCGAGAATTGCTATTCTTTCAAGAATTAGCACCAGAAAAATATCGGCAATTTGGGGAACATACAGCTATAGAGCACAACCCATATATGGAAAAACATGAAGATAGGTTAAATTGGCTTCCTAAAGATATAAAAATCTCCAAAACATCTGAAATTGGATATTTTGTAGGTTGTACTGCATCATACAGGCAAACTCAGATAGCACAAGATACTGTTAAAATACTGAATAAGCTTGGGGTTGAATTCCAAATTTTAGGAGAAGAATGGTGTTGTGGTTCACCATTACTTCGTACTGGACAAACAAAAACCGCTCTTGAACTAGCTAAACATAATATTGAAAAATTTGAAGAGGCTGGGATCAAACAATTAATTACCTCCTGTGCTGGTTGTTATCGGACATTAAAAATCGATTATCCAAAAAAATTTGAATTAAACTATAATTTTGAAATCTTACATTTAGTTGAATATCTTGAGAAAAACTTAGAGAAACTTGAATTCAATAAACCGCTAGATAAAATAGTTACTTATCATGATCCCTGTCATTTAGGCAGACATGCAAATTTATATGAATCTCCTAGAGTTATTCTAAAGAAATTTCCAGGAAT
>JAEOSP010000398.1 GCA_016840305.1 Candidatus Hodarchaeota archaeon | reverse complement strand
CAGAGAATAGAGAAATAATTGATCCAATAAATGGTTACCCAGGGTAACGCGCGCGCGCGCGCAATCTTGGAGGTTTCCTAATCTTGGAATCCAGCCTTAACTCTTATCATATTGTGTTTGATCGAACTGTTGACTGGAGTGAGAATGTCCGTATTATTGCCTGGGTTACTCTATATCTTAAGAAAAAGAGCCTCGATAACTGGTTTAAGATGCAGTGCATTAAAAAGAAACCAACTCTAAGAGTTTCTAAAAAACATGAACTTAAAAGAATAAAGCTTCCTCCAACCATAGTATTTTCTGAAGGATCAAAGGATAATGAGATAGCTGATTATCTCACATTAAGGAATTTGATTCTTGAAATCTCAAAGGAACCTAGTGTAATAAGTGATATATACATAGAATAAAATCAATAAAATTACACAGCTTCCTCTCTAGAAAGTCTTTTTCCACTTATTCTAAGAACTGCCTTAAAGAGAGCGTCTTTTCTAAGAAGTGAATATAATTCCTCACCAAGCTTTGTTATAGTATAAAAATAGTGTCTTCCATCTTGTCTTTCAGATACGAATCTATTTTTGATCAAATATCCAGATACATAACTATCAAACTGTGAAGTAGTACCTACAATTTTAGTTAAATCCCATTTTGTTGCTTCGCCATCTTCGACGATACACCTTAGAAGTTTATAGGTGATCTCCGCTGGTCTTCGACGACGAAAAGACAACTAAAATTCCTCTAATTTATCAAGCTTCTCCTTCAAATTGAATAAAGTAGAGTACTTCTTTTTCAATTCAAAATATTTCAAAGTTAAGAAATATATCACGTAAAGCAGAATTAAAATACCAGCAAAGTCTAGAATTTTATTCAACAAATTACCTGGGTGCAAGATAAATGAATAATATGCAGATCCAACTGTAAATAATACAAAGAACCCAATAGCAAAAGGCATCAAATTAATACCCAACATTATATCTTTAGAGAAATTATATGCATCATCAATTAGCTCATCAAACAACTCATTCATTTGAAAAAGCACTTTCTCATTATTTTCATTAAAGGACATTGTTTTTCACCAATGAATCAACATGCGCTAAATCATAAAACCTTTATTCTAGAAAAAACCTTGGACTTTCTTCTAGAAGAATCTTCGATGTTTTTATGAGAATTTTAGCTAAATAAAACATGAACCTCTGTCTAATCATGATAAACGAAGTAAAAAACCGGAAAACTTTCCTGAGAGGAAAGAGGAAAATGAAAAGCACTGATTGTGCTTCTATCCACTCCTCAGTTTTTCAACCAAGAGGAAACAATCAAACATATGAAGCCAGTGTTGGCCTAAATGTCAGATTACATTGTCTTCAATATGGGCAATATTTTGAATTAAAGGAAAAATGCCTTAGATGCGGATACTTGCTCTCATTCACACAGGGGGAAAAATAAATGAATACAATAGAGCCAAACCCTGTGAATATTGAAAGGATTGAGCTTTCAAAAATCACAATTAGTCAAAACAATGTTAGGAAAAATTTGGAGGCTGGCAATGAAGATTCATCAATCGAAGACCTGGCTAAATGCATTAACACTCAGGGGCTACTTAACCCAATTATTGTAAAACAAGTAGACGAATCTTATGAACTAATAGCTGGTCAAAGAAGATTCCTTGCATGTCAATTATTAGGTTGGGAGTCTATTCCAGCTACGGTTTTAGTCCACCTAGATGATACTGAAGCCAAAATAATATCACTAGTAGAAAACGTTCATCGAGCTGATTTACATCCTCTGGACAAAGGAAATGCTTACCAACAATTATACAAAGTCTTTGGTACCTATTCTAATGTATCAAAAGAAACAGGAGTATCACCATCAACTGTCAAACGCTATTTGATGTTGTTAAAACTCTCACCCCATATCCAAATATTACTTACCACCAGTGATGGCCCTGCTGGTATCTGTACTCTATCTTATCTTGCTGAATTGTTCTCTGATTTTGATGATCAGGAGTATGTATTAGAGCGGGTTGGGCGATTTAAACAACAGGTGCAATT
>JAEOSP010000397.1 GCA_016840305.1 Candidatus Hodarchaeota archaeon | reverse complement strand
TTGGGCTTACCAACCTCGTAGCTACGTCAGACGGCTTACTCGTCAAAGGCGGGGTGGTAAAAACCATCAACCAATGGTACAATAAGCAATTAGCTTATTATAGAGCTTTAGCAAAAATCTACAATCAGAAAAACACTAGTAATCGAATACAACGGATGCACCGTGTCCGGACGAATAAGATTAATGATTTTTTCCATCAGACCTCTCGTTTCATTATCAATCACTGTTTACAGAATTATATTGATACCCTCGTTATTGGTTACAATCATGGCTGGAAACAGAATTGTAACTTAGGAAGACGGATAAACCAGTCTTTTGTTCAAATACCTTTTAATAAATTGCTTCATATGCTTGAATACAAAGCTAAACTTGTAGGTATTAATGTTATTCGTGTTTCAGAGTCGTATACTTCTCAACAATGTAGTGGTTGTGGAGTCATTAATAAAAGCAATCGTCGATCTCGTGGTTTATATCTGTGTAGTTCCTGTGGTCTGCGTCTGAATGCTGATCAAAATGCAGCAATTAATATTCTTCAGCGAATACCTGCTGATAAAAAAGTAGTCCCTTCGGTCAGTTCCAACTCTGTTTGTTCTGATCAGCCGGATAGGGGATGTGTGACTCATCCTGTCGTGCCTCAAAAAGTTTAAGATTATTTTTTGCTAGCCGACGAATTCAGTCATGTCATTAGGATTTTATTTCATAGAAGAATGACATCATTTGATGAACTAAATGCCCTCTCCAAATTTAGTCTTCCTTTCAGGAGGAACTGGTACCCCAAAATTAATACAAGATATCGAATCTTATATTGATCCTCATAATATTACAGTGATTGGAAATACTGGTGATGATTGGAATTACTACGGTCTCCATGTATCTCCTGACGTTGACAGTGTACTATTTACAATGGCTAACATAATAGACAAAACCAAATGGTGGGGAATAAAGAATGATTCATTTAATATGGTTAAATCACTACGAGAAAATCTAAAAGAAGATATATGGTTCAATTTGGGAGATCGAGATGCAGGAATTTGTTTGTACAGAACTTGGTTATTGAATGAAGGATTAACATTAACTGAAGCGACAAATAAAATCGTTGAAAAGCTGAATATACAATCAAAGATCATTCCAATGTCTAATCAAGCAATAAAAACCATTATTAAAACTAAAAGTGAAAATTTGCATTTACAAGAATATTGGGTACGGTATAAAGGAGAACCAGATGTTATCAACGTTTTTTTTGAAGGAGATCTTAGCAATACTACATCTGAAGTACTCAAAGCCATAAAAGAAGCAAACTACATTATATTAGGACCGAGTAATCCCGTATCCTCAATAGGGCCAATTATAGGGATTCATCCAATAAAAGAAGCACTCATAACTACTAAAGGGAAAAAAATTGCCATAAGTCCGATTATAGGTGAGAACGCAATTTCTGGGCCGACTCCAAAATTTCTAAAAGCTTGGGGTTATAAAGTATCCCCTCTCTCGATTGTACAACTTTACAAAGATTTCCTTGATATAATAATTTTAAGTGAATCTGATAGAGAATTGCATGATAGTATAGAAAAGTTTGGAGTAATTCCAATGTATGAGGATATTATTATTAGATCAAGTGAAGATGCAATGCGAATTATGAACAGAATTCTGGAATAATTTTAGATGAATATATCTACACAAAATTGTATACTCGCAGCAATGGCTGGTATTACGAATGGAAAATTTACTTCACAATTCATTAATACAAAGCAAGTAGGGAAGGTTACGATTGGAGGTTATCCAATTGGGAAAGAGATGAGACAAGCTGCAGTTCTTGCTTCAAAAAGAGGAAGAACCGAGTTTATTTTACCTGATGGAGAAGAAAGTTCTTCTATAGTACAGGAACTAGATTACATAAAATCTCCTTCTGATACTATTATAAATTTACGTATAAACGCTTTAGATGATATTCAGCACTTTGCTAAAGAATTAAGTTCTGAAATAACATTTAAACCAATTATTGAAATTAATGCACATTGTCAACAACAAGAGTTTCTGTCAGTAGGAGGAGGTCAAAGTTTGATCAATCGCCCAGCCTTATTAACTGAGATGATACATGTTATACAGGCTCAGGATTTCGCTATATCATTAAAAATTCGTGGTAATCAACTAAATCCTATATCTTTCTCCAAATTTGTAAATAACTGGGATCTTGATTATTTACATATTGACTCGTATAAAATTGGTACACAGGGAACAGACTTGAAACTCCTAGAGGATTTTGTAAATCATTGTCAGGTTGCTGTTATTGGTAATAATTCAGTTGTGGATAGAGAATCGGCAAAGAAAGTACTAGAGGTTGGAGCTAAGTATTTTTCAGTTGCTAGAGCTGCTCGAAATAATAGTAAGATTTTCAATACAATAATTCATAAGCAATAAGCATTAGGTTAATAGGATTAATTCATTGCGTATTGAATAATAGGTGTGGAATCTCAAACGACTTCAGAATTAATGGTTCTAATCCCCATAAAGGAATATTCCAATACAAAAACTAGGATCAAAGAGGGACTTCCCTTAAACCAAAGACTCTTGGTTGAAAAATTAGTTGAAGCCACTTTTCTTCAAACCTTACACCTTTTAAACAAAATTTGTATTCCATTCGGTGTAATCTCCCCTTCTAAACTGATTATAAAAACAAGTCAGAAGCTAGGAGCTGAATTTACGTTTCTTGACAAGGGAACCGATCTAAATGAAGCTTTATTGCAAGCCACGAAGAAATTACCTCAAAATAAGCCAATTTTAATTGTAATGCCGGATCTACCCTTCTTAACAATTGATTTTCTGATAATGCTACAGGAAAAGATTGAAGAAGTCGATTTACTAATTGTTCCATCAATTTCAGGAGAATCGAACAACATTGGTACGGCTATTTTATATATGAGACAATCAAACATAGCTTCTTTCCACTTTGGAAAGAATAGCAAACATCAACACCAAAAAGAAGCCAAGAGACAGAATCTGAATTGTCGGATCTTGGAGTTAGATCCTTTCGCACGAGATCTTGACACATTATCTGATCTCCAGTACCTTCAAGAGCATTTAAAATTGGTGAATGAACCGAACAGGTTTGAAAAAATACTTGAAAATCTTTTCTAGCAAGTAAGTGATAATCAATGAATGATTGGAATGATTGTGAGTTGCTGGAATTCCCAAAATAAAAATTATTATACCATCGCTAAAAATAACTATATTATTATTGTTTTTTGGAACATAACCAGTGAACGGTGTTTTAGAATGGCTAACAAGAAAAAGCGAATACTTGTTGTAGACGACGAACCTGACACACTTGAATTAATGCAGACAATTCTAGAGCACGAAGGTTATGACGTAATCAATACTCAGGATGGAAAACAAGCATTAGAAGCAATAGTCAATAATCCTGATCTTATATTACTCGATATTCGAATGCCAGGAGAAATGAATGGAATAGATGTTTGTAAACGAATAAAAAATGATTCTAAATACAAATCAATACCGATAATCTTCTTCTCAGCGAAAGTGCTTGATCATCATATTGCGGAGGGTTTTCAAGCTGGGGGGGATGAATATATTACCAAACCATTTAACTCGAATGAATTATTGAAGATAATTAGTAAGTACGTTAACTAATAAAACAAGTAGAATATCTTCCTACCGCCATATTGATGGTGTTTACACTGAAATCAGAGTTTTTAAAGGAGATTTTGAGGAATAAAATATGACCAACATAGTTATCCTTGCAGGTGGAGGAGGAGAGCGGCTATGGCCGATTTCACGGAAAAATAAACCCAAACAATGTATTTCTCTTAATAAAAAATCGTCGTTAATCCAACAATCTTATGAAAATGCCTGTCAAATTGTTAATAGGGAAAATATATTCGTTTCCACTTGTCACGAGTTAAGAGAGCTTGTTCAAGCTCAATTACCAGAAGTAACATTAATTGTAGAACCATTAGGACGTGATTCGGCTGCGGGGATAGGATATGCATGTGCACATTTATTGAATAGTGAAAATGATAAGGTAACCGTATTTATGGGAGCTGATTATCATATTCCTGACTTAAATCAGTTTAAAACAACATTAAATACTGCAATAGATCTAGCTGGAAAGAGTAAGATTGTTTCAATAGGAATTAAACCTAATCGTCTAGAAAAACGATTCGGATACATTGAACCAGGCAAAAAAATTCCTAATACTAAAACGGCCGCATTCAAAGTTAAATCATTTAAAGAAAAACCAAACGAATCGACCGCTAGATCGTATATAGACAAAGGTTTTATGTGGAATTCTGGTATGTTCATAGTAAAACCATCTGTATTGTTTGAAAACTTCCAAAAGTATATGCCAATGTTATACAAAGGATTAAAAGAGATTTTAGATACAAATTTTGATCCTGGTGTTGCTTACAAGGTATTTGAATCATTAAATAAGATATCTATTGATTACGGGGTAATGGAGAAAACAGATGATTTGGTACTTGTCAAGGGAGACTTCACTTGGGATGATATTGGCACCTGGGACTCTCTGGATCGTATAATAGAACGAGATATTGATGGCAATATAGTACAAGCAGAATTTCTTGGAATAGAAAGTAAAAATAATATAATCTTTGGTGATAAACCGATTATAGGATTAGGAATGGAAAATCTTGTTGTTATTGATACTAGTGATTGCCTCTTCATTTGTCCTAAAGAGAAAGCACATGAAATCAAAAAAGTAATCAGTAAATTAGAAAATGATTCGACTCTAGAAAAATTACTTCGGTATGAATCTTAATTCTTAATTCCGTCGTGGGATAAATTACAGTTAAGATCGGAGCATACGAATTTTCTCTCTCATTTTATTGAGTTCTCTATAGCGAATATAAAGCATGATGATGGAAAATAATGTGAAAATCAATCCTAGCTGAATAAAGGTTTCAATCGTACTGAAAAACTGTTCTGCAAGTAGACCTGTTACAAATAAATATACAAAGATACTCAAACCGAACGAAATAAGTGCTAAAGTGAGTAATCCTATAGAACAGCCTAAGAGAATTAATGATCTTTTCTTAACTCTTTTTCGATAACAATTTTTACATAAATATCCATACGCAACTTTATCTCCGTACGCATTCGATCTCGTTCCTCTAATCAAATTAGAGATAGGAAAACGAATATTACACTCTAAGCATACCTTTTCATTACTCATGGGAATCCAAGAGACATTGGAAACGGCCTTTGAAGAATATTATGGGAAAAATAGATGACAGGTGATAAAATTCTATACATTGTTTGGGGAACTAGATTCCCGAAGTGGTTTTTTATTCAACACAAATAATACTATATTTGGAGACAGTGGGGAATAAATCACTGAGATGAATTCAATGGCATTATCCGATAAATCTGTTCAAAGTAAGATCTTTACTTTCCGTAACTTCGTCTTTGGGATGATCCTAGGAGGAGTAGTGTATCTGATCCTGATTCTTGTGAGTAACTGGGAGCAACTCTTTGATTATCTAGGTACGATCTCAGTTGAAATAGTTCTAATTGCCATGGGTCTCAGTTTTCTTAACTATCTTTGCCGATTTGTTAAATGGCTTCTTTTTACTAAGAGTCTACAATTGAAAATACCCCTTCTTTATAATTTCAAGGTTTTTATGGCTGGCTTGGCCTTAGCAATTACACCTGCAAAAGCAGGGGAAGCAATCAGAGCTGTATTATTAAAAAAAGGAAGTGACATCGATCTTTCTAAGGGATTAGCATCTACATTCTCCGAACGATTAATCGATTTATTAGCAGTTACAATAATATCAATCGTTGGAATTATCGTAATGGGATTTGAATCGGACTATCTTATTATCCTACTAGCCATCTTTTCCTTTGTTGTTGTTGGGATAATTATATTTCTATCTAATCATCTATATCGAATATTCTCCAAAGTATTTTTTCTTGGCCCTTGGAAGAAAATGGGTAATTATATTGACAATTTTAGATCAGATGTCGTCATTACCTTTCAATTACCAGTATTCGGAGGCGCGTTAGTATTTGGTATAATAGGATGGACTTGTGAATGCTTGGCATTCATGCTGATAGCACATAGTTTAGGCATATCTATGACATTTCAGATGGCAATGTTTATCTATGCTACATCCTCGATTATTGGTGCGATTTCTTTTTTACCTGGTGGACTTGGATTGATGGAAGGAGGATTGAGTTTCTTAGTAATAGATTTATTGAGCGTTACCTATACACAATCAGTAGCTTTAACATTAGTTATCCGTTTCACTACCCTTTGGTTTGGAGTCGGAGTTGGATTAGCCTTTCTCCTTTGGATAACTCGTGAGTTTACCAATGGACCAGATCTTTCCAACTTATGAGAAGATATGCATCCTATTACATCTCCTTATTACCAAAGGATACGAATGTTTAGAATAACGTTAGGATTGGCCTTCCCATTAATCTTTTGCAAAAACTTTGTAAGATAATATTGCGATAGTTGTCAACATCTTGTCGAATGAAAAAATCAGAATTTGCGTAATTGGAACGGGACGAATGGGGTATCTTCATGCACGCTTATTAAATAGACTCGGACATTTGGATTCGATAATCGATTCGAATCTTATTACTGCTGAAAAAGTGGGAAAACAACTCGATATTCCTTTTTACCCTAATTTCGAATCAATGTTACAAGAACGATCACCCAATGGTGCAATAATTGCAGTTCCAACAGAATTTCACTCTGAATTGACTGTAGAAGCAATCAATAAAATCCCAAATCTAAAAGCTTTACTGATTGAAAAACCTGTTACTCCAACTAGTAAAGAAGCAGAAACATTAAAATCTTTACTCTCTTCACGGAATATCGCTGTAATTATCGGACACATCGAAGTGTATAACCCAGTGATTACTAGAATTTTACAAATTATGAATGAAGGAATAATTGGAGAAATTCGTTCTTTGTTGTTTCAAAGACGGGGTGCTGTTAGTGAAAAACGAATTAAAATCCTTGGAGATGTATATCAAGACGTGGGAATTCATGATTTTGATGTTGTCTCACGTTTACTTCCTAAATCGGAAGTAAAGCTGTTTACCTCAGCAATTAGTGTGAACGGTACAAAGAACTCAAGCGCTACCATCATTACCTCATCAAAAAACGAGTTTTACTGTACATTTTTGATGAGTCGCGAATTTGCGGGAAAAGTTCGTACTATTGATATTGAAGGAACAAAAGCAACAGTTCATGCGAATTTAATAACTCAGATTTTGGACATCCGAAGTTTAGAAATTGCAAAAGGGGAGAAAAATTCCTCTGCGATTCGTATTCCTTTTTCTAGTGGTGAACAAATCAAAGTATACGGGGAACCACTTCTTCAAGAGCTGTGGAATTTTATTGATTGTATAAAAGGGGATGCTATACCTCTTGTATCGATAGATGATGCTATTAAATCTATGAAGATGGTTGAAGCTGCAAGATTGAGTAGTGATACGGGAGAAAGTGTTACTCTTACCCTTCAAGGAGTTTAAAAATCTAAGAAGGTTTCAAATGGATATGTTTATTATTCTACTTCCTCTATGATTGGTACCGTCCTACAAAGAGGTTCAGGATTACTGGAGGGAGGTTTCGAGTACCTTGTAAAAGATCTTCAAAACATAGATTTTACAAAATCAATAACTTAAACACTAATTATTCGTTTCACAACTCTTTAGGTTGAAACTGGCTATGTTT
>JAEOSP010000396.1 GCA_016840305.1 Candidatus Hodarchaeota archaeon | reverse complement strand
CCAAACTCATATTTATACTTATAGGGGTGAAGATATACTATTTTTAACAATAATTTTAGAAGATTTACAAATTTCAAATAAATAAGACCTCTGAAAATCTGCAAAACACTGTAATATCTAAACAACTATATAAGAAATTTTTGAAACTATAACTATAAAGGTACATATCAAAACAAAAATAAAATGAAAAAAGGTATTTTTAGTTTTCTTCTTCATATAAATGACAAGATACACGACGGGTTTCGGATAATCGTCTCATTTTTGGAAAATCTATTTCGCATGGCAAATCTTCTCTTATTGAGAAACATCGCGGATGGAATGGGCAGCCTGTTGGAGGATTCGCAGGAGATGGGACTTCACCCTTGAGAATTATCTGTTGTTGTTTCTCTTCTTCATTGACTGCTGGACGAGCCGACAACAATGCCTGGGTATATGGATGTTTGGGATCGTAAAATATGTCAGCAATTTCACCTTCTTCCACGATATGTCCAAGATACATAACAGAAACTTTGGCACCAACGTGATGAATTACCGATAGATCGTGGGTAATAAATAGATATGCTAAATCAAACTCTTTTTGAAGATCTTCTAATAAGTTAAGAATTTGACTCTGAACACTTACATCCAAAGCAGATGTTGGTTCATCTAATACAATGATATCTGGATTGCATGCTAACGCACGTGCAATTACAATTCTCTGTTTTTGACCTCCAGAAAACTCATGAGGATATCGATCTAAATGCTCTCTTTTCAAGGATACTTGTTCAAGCAAATTTAAAACTTCCCTACGTACCTCGAGCCGTTTAGTCATACCCATCAAGTTGCGTAATGGCTCACCAATAATGTCTACAATCTTCATCCGTGGATTTAATGATGCATCAGGATCTTGAAATACCATTTGTATTTTTTGCCGATCTTTTTGACTTAAACCCTCGTCAATTCGAGAATTTCGGTAAAAAATTTGACCAGATTTAATCGGCACTAACCCAAGAACACCCTTCCCGATTGTAGTTTTACCACAACCACTTTCACCTACAAGGCCGAGAGTTTCTCCAGGCATAATTTTTAAAGATACACTTTGAACAGCCTTTATCTCTCCAATTTGTCGCTGGAATATGCCACCAAAAATTGGATAGGAAATGCTAACATTATCCAATGAAATCACAGGATCGTTTGCTTGTCGTTCTTTAGTTGGGGGTAAATCCCCAGTTTGACTATAGGTTTCTTCTGTCATTTATACCACCTTTTCCTTGTATTCTTCACCTAATTTATCAAAATACCCGGATTCATATTTCGTTCGTTCTTTCTCAAATAACCAGCAAGCAACAGAATTACCATTTTCCTGTTCCATTAAATGGGGTCTTATTTTTCGACAAATTTCCATTGCATGGTCACACCTTGGATGGAATCTACATCCAGGAAGTGGGAATATCAGGTTAGGTACCATCCCAGGAATGATTGATAATTTTTTATGACGATCTTCAGGTTTTACTCGAGGGATAGCTCCTAATAGTCCATGAGTGTAAGGATGCATTGGTCTCTTGAATAATTCATTTTTTTCTCCATATTCTACAATATTTCCTGCATACATCACTGCAACCTTGTCACATAATTCGTATATCACACCAAGGTTATGAGTAATAAACAGAACCGAATTATGTAATTTTCTCTTCAAATCACGGATTAATTCCAAAATTTGTGCTTGAATTGTTACATCTAAAGCGGTTGTGGGTTCATCACAGATTAAGAGTTTGGATTGGCAAGCCAGACCCATAGAGATCATGATACGCTGTCGCATCCCTCCTGATAGTTCGTGAGGATATCGATCAAGCATTCTTCGACTATCTGCAATTCCAACAGATTTGATAATTTTTGCTGATTCCTCTAAGGCTATATCCATCAATTTAATACGTCTACGAACCAAGAGTTTTAGCTCTTCTATTTCATCATCATTATCTTGCTGATATTGAAGTATAGGACTTAATTGGTTTGTTAGATCTTCTTTACGTTGTTTATTAATACGCACAGAATCTACTTGTTGTTGCAGATGACTTATTTGTTCTTGAACCTTTGGAGTGAGAGGTAAATCATCTATATTTCTAAGATCTTCAAATTCTGTTTTTAAATCCCATTTTAGAGTGTCAAATTCACGATAGAGTTGAGTTTGTTGTCGTTTAAGTTCTTCCATAACGTAGTTCAGTTCTTTGTATCTCTCTTCATCAACTTCCATCCCGATTTGTTTCAATCCATTTGAATCTTCAAATTCATGGTATTTTTCGAAGAAGTCGCGGGAAACGGATTCGTGTTCAACTCGTATATGTCTATAATGATCTCTAGCTTTGGCTTTCTTAGTTTTCAGTTGGCGATAACCCTCGTCTTCACGAATTTTTCGAATTTTGTCTTGAATTACTACTCGATTATTCTCAACAGCAATAATATCAGTAAATTCCTGTCTTAATGCAGTTACTTTTTCAATTAATTGTAGATCTTGGATTTCTTTTGTTAAGGCATCAGCGAGTGAAGTGAATTTTTCTTCGTCTACAGTATGGATTAATTCATTGAACTTTCCTCTATAGCTCTCGATTGTTGATTCGTCAATCTGTATTATTTGCATATATCTGATCAGTAT
>JAEOSP010000395.1 GCA_016840305.1 Candidatus Hodarchaeota archaeon | reverse complement strand
GAACTCCAAAACTTGATTAATTTACCAGTTAACAATTTAAAAGCTTTCAGAGAATGGAAGGAAAATGAGTCTGAAACGGTTGAAATTTTGAGAGAAATTGCCTGGCTTGTTGATAAAAATTCGAGAATTAATTTCGAATTAGAACTTTTGAAGGAACATTATAAAGACATTCAATTTGATTCATCTACGCAGATTCTACTTATTGATATGAAAGGGAAGATGAAAACACAAGATTTAACCTTCAAGTTTCAAATTGGACTTCCAAATGACTATCCGATGAAAATGCCTGAGATTAAGGTTCTAAACGAATTTGAATTAGAAACACATGAAAAAATTAAAAATGATCTTCAATCATCATTTAAGAGCTTCTTTGATGAGTGGACCCCTTTTAAATATCTCATTGATCTTTTCAATGTGATTTCTAAGAAGATATTTGAAGTTTCTGTAGTTTCCTGCGTGATATGTCACAAAATTGATTGTCCTACATGTAGTTTAAAAATTGCTGGACCAGATCAAGAGTCTTGTCATACCGAATGTCCTCATTGTGAACGATCCTATCATAAACATTGTTGGGATCAGACGATCAAATCATTTGGAAAATGTGGTTTTTGTCTTAAAATTCCCCCCCCACACATGATGCCTAGCTGATAGATGTTTTCCAACGCTATTTTTTAAATTATTTTTTCAAAACCATCATTCAAATGAGTGTTCTTTTAAGTATTGGTAAAATTTTTTAATTTGTCTTTCTTTTAATAGACATTCACATTAATAACGAGATGATTTTCGTGGAACCACTTGATAAAAACTTGAATTTACTGAAATTGGAAGAAAAAATATTGGATTTTTGGGAAAAGGAAAACATATATTCCCTAATCAGAGATAAGGAAAAAGATAAGGAAACTTGGAGGTTTATTGATGGCCCTCCATATACGACAGGAGCTATTCACCTTGGTACCGCATGGAATAAAATAATGAAAGATTATTTTATTAAGTATAAGAGAATGAAAGGTTTCAAGGTTACCGATACTCCTGGATATGATACTCATGGGCTTCCTATTGAAGTTCAGATGGAAAAGCAACTAGGAATTAAAAATAAGCAGGAAATTCAAGAATACGGTGTGGATAAATTCATTAAAAATTGCAAGGAATTTGCTTTAAAGAATTTAGCAATAATGAATGACCAATTCAAGAGATTAGGTTGTGTATTTTGGGATTGGGAAAATCCTTATATAACGTTTAAAAATTCGTATTTAGAAGGAATTTGGTGGACCTTAAAGAAGGCATGGGAAAATGGATTGTTATACCAATTTTATCGACCCTTAAATTGTTGTCCGAGATGTGCAACCGCGCTTGCGAAGCATGAACATGAATATAAAAATATTATCGATACAAGTTTGTTTGTGAAGATAAAATCTGCTGATATGGATAATACTTACTATGTTATTTGGACAACTACTCCATGGACACTAGTAGCAAATGAAGCGATAATGGCAAATCCTTATGCGGAATATGTGAAAATTAAAGTGGAAGATTTGAATGAATATTGGATACTTGGAAAGGCTTCAGTAACTCATTTAGTATCTGGAGATCTTGGTTATAAGTATAAGATCGTAGAGGATTTCTATGGGGAAAAGTTAGAAGGAAAGAAATATATCCATCCATTATTAGAGGAAGTCCCATATCAAGGCGAACTTTCAAAGGAGAGTGACACTGTTCATTCAATCATTCTATCGGAAGAATATGTATCTGCGTCTGAAGGAGTAGGATTAGTTCATTCAGCCCCCGGGCACGGACCCGAAGATTTTGAAGTAGGCGTGGCTAATAATATTCCTGTTTTTACTCCCGTCGATATACGAGGGATATATACAAAGGATGCAGGTAAATTTGCAGGCAAATTCATTTTTGATGCGAATCAAGAAATTTTGGATTTATTGAAAGAAAAGGGAACACTTCTTTATACGAGTGATATTGAACACGAATATGCTCATTGTTGGAGATGTGATTCTAAACTCGTTTACAGAGCCACTAACCAATGGTTTTTCAAAACTGAAAGTATATCATCCAAATTACTTGAGAAAAATGAGGAAATCTTATGGATACCAAAATGGGCAGGTAATCGCTGGTTTAAAAGTTGGTTAAGTACTTTAAGAGATTGGTGTATCTCTCGACAGAGATTTTGGGGCATTCCTCTAAGTGTATGGATATGTGATAATGAAGAATGCAAAGATACAATTGTAATCGGCTCGGTAAAGGAATTAAAAGAATTTGCTGGAGAAGTTCCTGATGATTTACATCGACCTTGGATAGATAAAGTGACTTGGACGTGTAATAAGTGTAACAAAGGCACGAAAAAGCGGATTCCTGACATTTTAGATGTATGGTTAGATTCAGGATCTGTAATGTGGGCCGCTCAAGAAGT
>JAEOSP010000394.1 GCA_016840305.1 Candidatus Hodarchaeota archaeon | reverse complement strand
GTATTAGGTTTCTTTTGTAACATATAATCCCACATCAACTATCATTGAAGCGTTGAATTCTTTCTTCTTCTTGCTGTTGTGCATTCTTTCCTGCCCCTGCACCTAGTGTTCCGCCGATTATTAAGCCCAAGGGACCTCCAATCAGTCCACCTAATAGACCACCTATAACCGCCCCTCCCGCAACGGGATTAACCCCCTCGGCAGCTTGAACTTCATATCTTGAATAGGTTTCTTCATATCTACATGAAATATTCGGACAACTCACATCAATATTATATGGTAGTTCATCTCTTGTGCTTGCGATGTAATATATATTTATTTCTTGGCCACAACTCCTGCATTGAACAAATAACCTCATATAAGTTCCTTCTATACTCCTAATATATCTTCTAGTTCTTCAAAAAAGTTATCTAAATTTTCATTGTTCTTTCCCCAATCAAAAAGTTGTGCAGTGGGTCTCGATTCTACTTCCACTAAAGTCTCATCCTCATCCTCCCACACATTTATTTCTATTGATTCACCCCACGATAAGAGAGATACACTTGCTTTTGCTTCGATATAACCCTCTTCTTTATCAAATTCAGTAATTCTCCATCCTAAATTTCTTGAAGCTCTTTTACAGGCCATATAAACCTGATTGTATGGTAAATCATAACTTTCTTTAGCGACCACCATGATTTCACACTACCCTAATCAAGAGTGAATATTCCATATTAATTAATTTAATGTAAGTTATCTTCTTCTAAACCAACCAGCGAGAGCTCCTAATGCTGCTCCAATCCCTGCACCAATAGCAACTCCAATTGGGCCCGCTAAGATTCCTATCGCACCACCTATTGTAGCTCCAGCAACCATCCCCCCAAAAATATCTTTTTCAACTCGTTCTGTAAATAAACGGGTTTGACGTTCACTTAACTCAATAGATTCTGAAGGAGAAACGTGATAATCCGTATGAATCTTAGGTTCATCATCGGAGTGAATCTGTGTTGTGTTAAGCCTCACTATGTCTGTTTCCTGTTTATTTTTTAAAGTTGGAATATTGTTTTTTATTTCCGATTTTAAGACTTTAGAATGTGATATATCAGTTTTTGATTTTTCTTTCAACCGACCTACTTGTGAAAGTGTAAATTGAATCAATCCATTCTTTTTTATACGAAGAAATGATTGTAACCAAAGTTCAGATAGCCCAACATTTTCTCCGCTTACCTCATTTTTATTATCGATGCAAATGCAATGCTGTTCGTTCAAATTAGCATTTGGTACACGATCCTTAATCTCCCTTAAAAAAACATTTAACCGACCAATTCGCCAATATTCAAAGTCTTTTTTATCAATTTGTCTAGTATGAGTGAAAACAATTAGAGTATGATTCCAAATTTTTTTCCCAAATACTTTTGTTATACGCCCAATTGCTAATTTCTCATCACGTGTAATCCTTGTGTCTGAAAATTTCGTTATATATAATAATAAATCAATTTCACCAACATTATTTTTCATATCTGTTAAATATTTTTTATCTTTATCTTTATGAGGGAGAGCATCACAAAGCCCAGGCGTATCAAAAATTTGATATTTAAAACCACTTATTTCAGCTTCATACATTTCAATAGACTCTGTTGTTGGTTCAAAATCTCCAATTGGAGCAATATCTTCTCCTACCAAACGATTTACTGTGCTTGATTTTCCTGACCCTGTACGACCAACGAGTAATAGTTTAATTGGGACATTTCTTGCATAATTAATTTTTTTAACTAATTCCTCTTGTAATAATTTTAAACTTTCTTTTCTATATTGTTCTTTTTCCATTGAGACCCTTCCTTCGATCTTACTAATCAGATAGGTATTATACCTTAATAATCACTCTCCAATCTAAGCTTTTCGGTTAGATAAAAGTTGAAATATGCATGTTAAATTTGAAGTTCAATTCTATTAGTATCTTCTGGTAATACTCCGGGATGCAACAAGAATAACAAAGTTCACCCATATCTGATTTCGGCTCTCCATTATACTTTCCTAGGTGCTTGGTATTAGAAATAATCGATTAAGAAGGGTTTTGGTTGGCTTAACCATCTGCTATAACCAAGTGAACCCTGGAGAAGAGCGATGTTAATAATGGAAAATTTGAGTTAGACTTAAATATCTGAGACTTTATTGTCGTTTGGGCTCAATTAGATACGTGAAAGAGGGAGAAAATTTATTAAAAGTTTCGTAATATAAGATAATTTAGTGCTAAGGAGAGATCATTTGTGAATGAAATGACACATGATCCATCAGAATATATTAGAAATTTACAACAACTTCTAATTTCTGATAAAAAGAAAATTGGATTTCTTTTTGGTGCAGGAACTTCATTAGCGAAAAAGAATGAAAAATCATTAACAGTCCCTGCAATTGGAGAAATGACAAAATATATTGTGGACAATATCAGTAAAAATGAAGAAAAATATAAATTTGCATTAAATGAAATTAAGAAAGAATTAGGAGAACATAACTTTAATATTGAAACGATCTTATCAAATTCAATACAAAAACATCAAATAATAGGAGATGGGACACTAAATGGGCTTAATTGTGATGAGTTTAAAGACTTATTTAACAAGATTAAAGAAAACATAAAAATTAAGGCAAGTGTCCACAAAGAATCTACAGGGATTATAAAAGAAAATCTTGTACAAACTGATTTTGCTGAATGGATTGGACAGGCAAATAGGAAAG
>JAEOSP010000393.1 GCA_016840305.1 Candidatus Hodarchaeota archaeon | reverse complement strand
GATCATATCAAAACCAAGCATTGCTGCAGATATAATCTCATTTTCATCAAAATTCATGCTCGTTTCTCCTTTTCAATTTCTTCCATAATCACGTTTATAATTTCCACTAAAATTCTCCGCTGTTCATTATCAATGGCTGTAATACCATATGTTGGTACTTGAAGCACATTTTTCACCATCATTGGATCTAAATGCCCATCTTTATCTTGTTTATTTGCAAGTGCGACAATTTTAGCACAATCTTCTGGGAACAAGGACTTCGTATGTGAAACCAATTCTTTGGTGCTGAGGACATTTTTTGGAGACGAGTCAGTGACCACAAATACGATATCTGAACCTTGAATATATTGAGACATATAGTGCTTCAAATAAGCTTTTTGACCCCCAAAATCCCAGATCTTCAGTTTAATCCCTTCGAAATCTAGAGTCCCTAAATCAAATCCTTGTGTTGGATTGTATTTTTTCTCTATCTGTCGTTGCGTGAGGAGTTTCATTAGAGTAGTTTTACCTACAGCTGGGCTTCCGACAAAGGAAATCTTACCTACTGCTGTCCGCAGTTTAGCCACTTGAATCGGATTTTCTTCGATTGTCATTGCTTCTCTGATACTAGCTGGTACTATCTGGATATTTCATCTCTGATACTATCTGGATAATATCACAAAGATACATCCTAAGGGTTACAAAATCCTTAATAGAATGAAAATCGGATTCTGTTTTATGAGTAAATTGAGTAGAGATCTTTCAAAAGCTCGAGAGGCCTATGAAAATCGAGACGCTGAGCTATCAAAACAAGCACATTCAGTATTCGCAGCTGAACAACATCAGCAAGAGAAGGGAAAATTTCTGAAATCCATTGTTTATGGGGGATTAGATGGAATTATTACTACATTTGCTGTGGTTGCAGGAGTAAAAGGAGCGACATTGTCCATAGCAATTGTGCTTATTTTGGGATTAGCAAATTTACTAGCAGATGGACTCAGTATGGGGATTGGGGATTATTTAAGCAGTAAATCCGAATTTGAATACCAAAAAAAGGAGCGCGAACGGGAAACTTGGGAGGTTGAAAACTATCCAGAAGGGGAGAAATTAGAACTTATAGAATTATATCAGTCCAAAGGTCTCAGTGAGGAAGATGCCAAGACTGTAGTTGATATATTTTCGAAAGATCCAAAAACTTGGGTTGACATTATGATGATTGAGGAATTAGGAATTTTAGAGGAAACTGAATCCCCAATTGGAAATGCAATCGCAACCTTCATCTCATTTGTCGTATTTGGAGCAATTCCGTTAATTACTTACTTATTAGCATTATTCATAGATCCACTTGCTGACAATCCGACTTTGCTATTTATTATTGCTTGTATATCGACTGGTATCACTCTTTTCGTCTTAGGTGCATTGAAAACCAATATCACTGGGAAAAACCTATGGATCTCCGGATTAGAGACTCTGATTGTAGGTGCTGTAGCAGCTGCAATTGCTTATTTGATTGGATTTGGACTTAGTTTTCTTGTAAATTGAAGATTATTTTTTTATTAATCTTTTACAAGCTGAAATTATTTTTTCCACATTTGGTAATACCTCATCTTCTAACTGCCTTGAGAATGGTATAGTTCCTTCTGTAGCAACACGTCCATAGTCAAATTTCAACCCTGTTTCTAATAGACTTGCCGCAATCTCTCCTGTCAATCCAAATTTTTTATAATCTTCATCTACTACAAGCAATTTACCAGTTTTCTCAACACTATTTTTCATCCCTACGACATCAAGTGGAACTACCGTCCGAAGATCCAACACTTCTGCAGATATTCCCGTTTTATCCAATTCAATTGCTGCATCCATACATCTGTGAACACTAACACCTAATGATACGAGTGTGATATCTGTCCCTTCTCGAAGTACATTTAACTTACCAAATTCCAATGGTTCCCACTTGTCAGGTACTTCGCCTTCAACCCCATGTGGAGGGACGTTAAATTCCACAGTATCTCTTCCGCTACCTCCTAAGTAATGAAGTAAATGATCAGAGAGTAATTTATGTTCAAGAAATATTACAGGATCTTCATCGTAAATAGCAGATAGCATTAATGCTCCAGCATCTCTAGGATTACTTGGAACTACTATTTTAATTCCTGGAATTGAGGCTATTGATCCATATAGCATTTGTTCATGCTGACCTCCGTCTCCAAATCCTCCACCTGCTGAAGCACGAACAACCAATGGAACTTTCCATCTTTTTCCAGAGAAATCATAGATCTTTGTGGCATGATTCACAATAGCATCAAACGCGACACATATGAAATCGATCATCCAAAGCTCCACTATAGGTCGTAGTCCTGCCATGGCGGCTGTAACTCCTGCTCCTAAAAATGCACTCTCAGATATTGGTGTAGGAATAACCTTATCACTAAATCGGGCAACTATATTCGTTCGATTCGTATGTACATCTTCTCCCATAATGAAAATCCGATCATCTTCTAACATTGCTTGAATAATTGCATCTTCAATTGCTTGGCTGAAACTCATTTTCTTCATTAGGAATCCCCTCCTCCATAAATTAAAAGTGTTTTTTCAAGAACTAGATTGATTTCTTCGTTTATTCTCTTCTCAATCGAATCAAATTCTTGGTTTAATTCCTTATGCTTGTTTCTCACAACTTTCAAAGGATCATTTTTTG
>JAEOSP010000392.1 GCA_016840305.1 Candidatus Hodarchaeota archaeon | reverse complement strand
TCCAAACGAATTTTCTCCATCTTCAGAAAATAACCGGACATTACCAAAAAAACGTTGTACATCAGTAGCTTTTCTTTTATATGACGATGAGAAAGTAATTATCTCACCTTTAGGTCCAAACACACGGTCAGTAAATTCAGTCCCTTGGCAAATATTACAATAAGTCCTTGGTGGATTTCTGATATTACCACAGTTATTGCATTGAGCAACTTTTATCTTATTACCTATTCTTGTTGGTACTTTTAATCGAGTAATAAGACTTTCTTGAACACTTCTCATAGTAATTTCCTTTATATTAATTCTGTTTTAGTATAACTGTTGTTAATTGAAAAAATTTACTAATATAATTTATTAGTAAGTTAACTTTTATGACAAAATTGAAGAACAAAAATAACAAACTAAAAATTGTTTATTAAATTTACAAACAAAGATTACGTAAGTTGATGGTTTAACCTGTTTTCATATAAGATAAACTCTGAAGTCAGTGAAATCGATGGGGTATACCGAATTCAGATTGATTTTCCCTCTTCATTTGGGTTACGATTTGTGTGTATGTATCTTTTCAATATTGATGATACTTATATCCTAGTCGATGCTGGTTTGAATATCCCTGATTGGAAGAGAAAATTCTTTTCTGAGCTACAAAAACTAAACCTATCAGTTAATGATATTGATTACCTTATTATCACCCACGATCATCCAGATCACGTCGGTTTAATGGAAGAAATCAAACATAAGAATCCCGGTATTCAAGTATTAATGCATGAAATCACTCATGATGTAATAAAATGGATGACTGATCCTAAAAATGATGATGAAATTAAAAATTCTGCTGATGAATTAAAGATACGAGCAATGAAATACGGAATAACTGAAGAAATGGCAAAGACAGTATTTGGATTCTCAACAGGTATGCATAGAATGATACCTTATACAAAACCTGATAGAATTTTAAATGATAATGATGAAATTAAATTTGATTCAACCACCTTAAAATTTATCTGGACACCAGGACATAGCTTAGGGCATACATGTGTGTTTGAAGAAAATAGTCGTCATTTGTTTGCGGGAGATCATATCCTTTCAAGAATCACTCCAAATATTGGTACCTCAACAGTGTTTCCTTCAATTGAGAAAAAATTTGATTTCACTAATATTTTAGATCTCTATTTGAAATCCTTAGATAAAATTGATAAGTTAGACTCAAAAATAATCTTTCCCGCACATCAAGAGGTAATATATGATCCTCATAAAAGAATTTTAGAAATGAAACAACATCATGATAATAGGCTATCTGAAGTTTCAAAAGTGATTGAAAATAATGCTATGACTCCCTATAGGATTTCACAAATTCACTTTGGAGAAGATTTAGATGGGATGAATACGCTTTTAGCTCTTAGCGAAGTGTTAAGTCATCTAATTTACCTGGAAAATCAAGGAAAAATAAAAAGAATAGAAAAAGATAATAAACTCTATTTTCTCAAGGAAATTTAATCAAAAGCCTTTAGTATTGTATCGTATCTTTCTTTCAACATCTCTTTTAAAACTGCTTGTTTATGAGTTAAAATATAAAGCTTTTCATCTTTTATTCCTTGGAATACAATATCTGCGACTTCATCAGGATTTATACCGGGAGATTGTTCTAAAAACTCTTGAATGTTTTCCATAGTTTCTTCATCCATCTCTGCTTGAAAGAATCCGTCTCTAGCTTCATCAGGAAGACGGTTTATTGATGACATGAAGATATTGGTTTTAACAAAGCCCGGACAAACTACAGATACTTTTATTTTATGGTTATTCTCTTCTAATTCTTGGGTTAATCTCTCCGAAAGGAAAACTAGGGCGTGTTTACATACACCATAGGTAGCACCACCTACACCGTTGTATAATAATCCCTCAATAGATGATATATTAACGACATGACATTCAGTATCTTGTTTGATCATTTGTGGGATAAAGGTTCGAATTCCATAGATTACACCCATCAAGTTGATCCCAAGTACAAAGTCCCAATCATCCAAGTCATATTCCCAGGTTAGCTTAGGTAATGCAACTCCTGCATTATTAAATAAAAGATGTACGACCCCGAAAGCGTCGAGGGTTTTTTTTGCTAAATCTTTGATATCCTCTGGTTTGGAAACATCTGTTATCACTGATAAAACATCCGTACCTTCTCGTTTTAATTTTCTTTCAGTTCTCCTAAGACGTTTCTCATCAATATCAGAAATAACAACTTTCATCCCTTCCTTACCACATTGGTACGCGAGAGCTTGTCCTATACCACTAGCCGCCCCAGTTATTACTGCAACTTTATCTTTAAAATCTTTCATAGTATTTATTTAGCTGTATAGCATAAAAATGTTGTTTCTTGGTGTGATTTAGAAACTGAAACCTATAATTATAAATAATTCTAGAGATAAAATAACAAATAATAGATAATTATCCTCAAAGTAAATATCAACTATTTGTGAAAAATATGAAAGCGACAGTATTTTATGGTCCTCGAGATATAAGGACAGAAGAAATGGAAAAACCTCAAATACAAGACAACGAAATCCTTATTAATGTTAAAGCTTGTGGAATTTGTGGCTCAGATTTGCATATGTATAAATTAAACCTTTTTACTCCTCTTCTTACTAGACCCTTGAAGAAGGGAGGAATCCCTGGTCATGAATACAGCGGTGTAATTGAAGAAGTAGGTAAAAATATTAAAAGATTAAAAGTTGGTGATCGGGTAGTTGCTCTCTCAAATGGAGGTATGGCTGAATATGTTCCTGTTCCTATTACATACGGTTCCAATGTTTATAAATTACCACATAGTGTTGGGTATGAAGAAGCAGCAACTCTTGAACCATTAGCTAATTCTTATCATGCACTGATGAAGGGTAAACCATTTAATGGTGCGAATATTGTTATTTATGGTGCAGGAGCAATAGGACTTGGTATAATCCAATGCTTGAAAGCGCTTGGTATCAAGCCGAATAAACTTATTATGATAGATCTATCGGAATCTCGTTTAAAACTAGCAAAAGAGCTAGGTGCTGATGTAATTATTAATGCTAAAAAGGAAAATGTTCCTTCAAAAATTATGAAAATTGTAGGTCCCATGCCCACGTTTGGTCCAGCAATATTTCCAATGCCGAAAGTTGATGTCGTTTATGATTGTGTAGGTTACATAAAAGATCAAAAAGCACCATTAGTCCTCCAACAAGCAATTAATATGGTTCGGTCATACACTGGTACTGTCGTTGTTCACGGCATATTCGAGGAGAGTATACAATTGGATTTAACCTTTATGATTGCGAAACAAGTAAAAGTTATTGGATCGTTTGGGTTTACTCCACTTGAAATGAAAAAAAGTATAAAATTACTTGAGAATAAACAGGTGGATCGATCAAAAATTATATCACATGAGATCCCTATAGAAAAGGCTAAAGAAGCTTTTGAAACTCAATGTAATAATAATGAATCTGTAAAAGTATTAATAAAACCTTAGTTTACAATTAGTTTTCAAACTCCTCAAGAATTTCATCAAATCTTTCCTTTACAAGTCTTTTCATTAGGTCATCTTTGTGTGTAAAAATGTAAAACTTATCTTTTTTAATAGCTTGAAAAATGATGTCTGCTGCTTCTTCAGGTGGCATTATTCTTGTTTGTTTTAATGCTTCTTCAGCTTCTTCTCCAAATTTGGCAAAAAAGTCTTCTCCTCTTGTATCTTCAATTTGTTCACTTGGAAGATTCTCGTATTTTTCCGGACGATGAGCATCCCCAAATAATATGCGTGTATTAACAAATCCAGGACATACAACTGAAATCTTAGTCTTGCTTCCTTTCATTTCTAAATCAGTTCGTAATGTTTCACTTAAAGAGATTACACCATGCTTTGATACCCCATATATTGCACCTCCAGGACCAGAACCGGAGAATAGGCCTTCCATTGATGCTACATTTACAATATGGCACTCTTCATCTTGTTTTAACATAATTGGAGTAAAAATTCTAACTCCATTAATTACTCCCCAAAGATTCACACCTAATTGATACTCCCAATCTTTTAGTGTATAATTCCACGTATATTTGGTATTACCAATTCCCGCATTATTGACTAATAAGTGTACTGCTCCGTAAGTTTCAATCGTCTTTTTTAACAACGCTTCAATATCGCTAACCTTTGAAACATCAATCAAAACGGTGATAGCATCCGCTTCAATCCTTTTCATCTTCCTCTCTGCTTTTCTTAAGAATTTATCATCAATATCCGCTAATACTACTTTCATACCTTCCTTTGCACAACGCTCAGCCAGGGCTAAACCAATACCGCTTCCGGCTCCTGTGATTACTGCCACTTTATCTTTAAATTCTATCATAATCTTAACTCTCTATTTAGTTTTACATATAATCTTCGATATTAATTCCATGCTTATGGAAGTGATCCCTAAAAGCTTTGCCTCGATTTGTAAATCCTTCTAAGATATGATTCTCATATTGTTTGGGATCTTTCCCTTTCATTTCTAAAGCTTCCAAATAATAAGGATTATCAAATATGTATAGTTGATTCTTCTGAATTCCTTCAATATACATTTCTACGGCATCATCAGGTGAGATTGCACCTTCTGCTATTACATCCATCAATGTGCTATAAGCTTTATCCAATTTTTCTTTTCCAAAATCTTCTAGAAGTTTTGGGGGATACTGAATTTTATCTGTATCAACAACAATTATATTTGTTTTTATCCACATTGGCACAATAACAGACACATTTATACCGAGATTTTTTAATCGAGCAAAGAAAGTCTCTGAGAGTCCTACCACTCCAAATTTTGAGGCAATATAAGGAATTGGTTCTGCC
>JAEOSP010000391.1 GCA_016840305.1 Candidatus Hodarchaeota archaeon | reverse complement strand
TGTTAAAAGGACAGAAGATACCTGCAGGTGAAATCTGGATGGGACTCCCTGCAAAAAAGTATCGAAATCGGGGAGAAAAAGTAAAAGATAATCGCTGGAAGGACGAACAAGATAAGCACTAGTAGAATACAGGGTGTGAGAATATTGAATGTTGAAGAAAGACTTGAATTAATTAAAACTGTGGGAGAGGAGATAGTCACAGAAGAAGAATTAAGAGAACTGCTAACTAATAAGAAAACCTTCACTGCCTATGATGGTTTTGAACCAAGCGGTCAAATTCATATAGCTCAAGGAATTTTACGAGCAATTAATGTCAATAAAATTACTAAGGCGGGCGGTAGATTTAAGATGCTCGTTGCCGATTGGCATGCTTGGGCTAATAACAAATTGGGTGGAAATTTAGATAATATTCAAACAACAGGTAAATATTTGATAGAATGCTGGCGACTAACAGGGATGGATATAAGTAAAGTAGATTTTATTTGGGCTTCTGATTTAGCTAATTCCGATGAATATTGGAAAAAGGTCATGGAAGTAGCTAGGAACTCTACCCTTAAACGTATTCTTCGTACAGCTCAAATTATGGGTAGAAAACAATCAGAAGCTCTTCAGGCATCACAAATCCTCTATCCATGTATGCAATGTGCAGATATTTTTTATTTAGACAATGGAAATCCCGTTGACGTCTGTCAATTAGGATTAGATCAGCGAAAAGTGAATATGCTGGCAAGAGAAGTGGGACCGAAACTTTACAATTCAAAGCCTGTTGTTATTTCACATCACATGCTTATGGGGCTTGGTGCACCGAAAGAGGAATATGAATCCCTTGAAGACCGTATTCTTGACATGAAAATGTCTAAATCCAATCCTGATTCAGCAATTTTCATGACAGATTCAAGAAAAGATATTGAAAGAAAAATTAAGAAAGCTTATTGTCCTGAAGGAGTTCTAAAAGAAAATCCAATTCTTGAGTATGCAAAATATATCATTTTTGAGAGAGAAGATACATTCAAAGTCGAAAGACCAACCAAATTTGGTGGTGATTTGGAATTTTCTACCTATTCAGATTTAGAAGCTGTTTACCTCAATAAAGATCTTCATCCTGCTGACTTAAAGAAAGCAGTTTCATTCTATATCAATAAACAAGTGGAACCTGTGCGAAATGAATTTGAGTCTAATGACAAATTACGTGAACTTCGAGATGCTGTTATGGGTTTCAGGGTTACTAGATAAACATTATCGTAATTAATTTAAAATTTGAATTTTTAAATCTTTAACACGTAGTTTATCTAATTTATCAACCTCGTTTAATTTGGAGATTACTTCTTGCTGGAACTCATTATTTCTGAGAGTCTCAATTTTAATTTCCTCTGAAATTTGAGTCCGAGAAAAAGTAGATAAAAACATTGATTTCATAATTAGTAGATCAAAAGCAATTATTCCTTTTTGCCATGTTCCTGCATCGTTAAAGTTACTAACACTATACTCATAATCAGATTTTGATTCTTGTTTCCCCATAACTGTATCTAAAATAGTTAAACGTGTTTTCAAGTCCTCTTGAGATCCCAAAGCGAACCATCGTAAATTATCATCAATAAAAGCAAGTTCAAGTAGTAGTAATCCCTTTAATGCAAACTGTAAAATCGGATAATGCAGATTTTTCAGTCCGTTTGGTAGCTTTGTTAGGATCATATGAACGTCAGAAAATAGTGTGGAAAAACCATTTTCCGTTAATACGAGATCCATATTGAATTCTGGTTCCCCTCCTGGAGGACCACGAGTTCTTATTCCTTCTAAATCTTGAATTCTTGATCCAGCGATTTTCCAATTTGACGTGAAAAATTCCGGTTCATTCATTACGTTAATCCAGTAAATTTCATCAGAATCCTGTGTAACAGAATCTATATCATAAGCTTCTCTGACGTAAGCTAGTTCGGGAAAATTGTTATGCCAAATTAACCATTCTATAAGAGTACTAAAGGGATAAGGATCTGATTCTTCAAACAAAGGATTTTGATCAGTTTTATGAACAAGAGTTTTGATGAGATCTCTGGAAATAACAACTTTTTGAGGGATGAAACGTGTTAAACTTATTGTATTCTTCAGTTCGTACTCTTTTCTTTGTTTTTTAGTGATCCGAGGTTTCGATGAGGATTTTTTAATACTTTTTTTGGATTTTAATTCCTTTTTCAATTTTAACTGCTGTTTAGAATCATTTAATGCATCAAGTAGGAGCTGTTTAGTCTTTGAGTTGGATTTTGAGCGTTTTTTCTTTTTTCTCTTATTAATTGGTATTTCTTCTTTAGCTGGAGGGATTTCAGGGTAAAAGATTTGTAAAGATTGTGGTTTAATCTTCCTTTCTGTTTTTTCAGATTTAGATACGCCTGAAGAAGGAAAATTTCCCCTCTTTTGTAAAATCTCCTCATCCTCAGCTTCCGAAATGACCGAGTCAGGTTGAACATCCAATAAAATCGATTGTTTATTTAATGGATTCTTTTTTGCATATAAGAGTGATGAAGTGACCGCTGATTCGTAAAAATCATCTGATTCTATAATTGATCAACTCCTGAATACCAGCAAAACTGTGAATCCGTTATAAATAAATATAAACCCAGTTTATTTTAGTGTTTGGCAAGAAGCATTGATTCAAGATAATTTATTTGATACAAACGAATTCTTCTTATTGAGAGTTTTGTTATGCTCAGTCGTTACACTAACCAACAATTAATTAGATTTGTAACAGCTCTAGCAATATCGGTAAATTTTATTCTGGGTATTAGTAAGCTGATTGTAGGAGTACTTATTGGGAGTACTGCACTCTTAGCAGATGGCTTAGACTCTCTTTTGGATATCTTGATGACCATTTTCGCCTATCTAGGAGTAAGAATAGCAAATAAACCCCCAGACCCTGATCACTTGTATGGACATCAAAAAATGGAAATTTTCTTTTCTTTTGGTATCTTTACATTAATCATTCTATCAGCGAGTCAAATATTCAAAACTGCTCTTGATAAATTCATAACACAACAGGTTTTCATTTTTGATCTGTCTGGATTGTTTGTAGCGTTATTCAGTATTGGATTGAAATTATTGCTATCTTATTCTGTCCTTAAGGTTGGAACACAGGTTGATTCACCAGCATTAACCGCAATGTCTAAAAATTATCGTGCAGATGTTCTTTCCTCCTTACTGGTTGTAGCCAGCATGATATTATCCTATCTTCAATTTGGATTGTTTGATTCTGTTATGGCAATTATTATCTGTGCTATAATTGCATACACAGGTTTTGGTATATTCATGGAAGGATGGAATATACTAGTTGATAAAGCTCCACCTAAAGAGATGCTAGAATCTATATCCTCCCTAGCAATGTCAATACCAGGAGTTAAAGAGGTCCATTTGATCCGTGCCCGTTATTTACAGGGAGGTGCAATTGGAGATATGCATGTACTTGTTGATCCCGATCTTACAGTAAGAGAAGGTCATACGATTAGCGAAATGGTTCATTCGCGTTTACAGGAAGAACTTAAGGTTTCAATGATTATCCATTTAGAACCATTCATCGCTGAAGAGATTTTATTAAGTAATAAGGACGATCTTTGAAGGATACTTAAGTAAATATTCTTAATTCTCGCTATATTCTATTTGATAACTATTAGTACCAAAATTGCTTATCTCGGTCAAAGGATTTAGAAAAAGTTCTTCCTCTTGACGAGTAATTACTGGATAGTCATAGAACCTATTTTTGTATTTAATTTCCTTTCCCTTCTCTAATCTTGAATTAATAAATTCTTTGTGCTTTTGTAATCGATTTGAAATAGTCTTATTTGCAAAGTCGACAATATTTTTGAATCTGTCAGCTATATTCGTTTTCAATTTTTCCTCAATCTCAAAACCAATGCTATTTCGCGCTGATACCATTGCTCCAATAGTAGTTGTACCAGTTCCTAGAAAAGGATCTAATATTACATCACCTTTCACTGAATACATATTAATTAATCGATATGCGAGTTCAAATGGGAAAGCAGCACTTCGAGTGCGTAAATCTTTGAAATTTTTATCAATCATTGTTTGAGTAACTCCCCGTAGATCCCAAATATCCGAGAACCAAGTATTCCTCTCTTCCCAGAAATAAGCACTTTCTCTTCGATTTCTCTTCTCTAAATCTGTTTTAAATATTCGCTTTCCACCTTTCCTGAGGATTAGTATGAATTCATGCTCCAATGTAACATATGCAGAAGGTGGG
>JAEOSP010000390.1 GCA_016840305.1 Candidatus Hodarchaeota archaeon | reverse complement strand
TTCTCAAAAAAAAGGGTATAAACAAAAACAAAAAAAGAAAATTCGCGTTTAATTCTTACTTATTCAGTGTTTAGACTGTTAATCTGATCTAGAGTTTCATATACAGAGATGAAATTCTCAGCAGGGACATCAGCTAAAATATTATGAGCCATAGCAAAGATATATCCTGTACCATCGGAACCAAGTGTTGATAATACCCTTTTTACCTCATTGGCATTATCCTCAGGTGTTCCATATGGTAAAACCTGTTGGATATCAAATCCACCATGAAAGCAAATCTGTTTGCCATAATTATCTTTCAATGTTTGATGATCCATACCTGTAGCTAGTGGTTGAACGGGGTTAAGAATATCAAAACCAATCTCTATTAGGTCAGAAATGATCGAATGAACCGATCCACAAGAATGTAATTGAATTTTGACATGAGGAAAATTTCTTTTAATCGTTTGTACAAGTTTCTTTACTCTAGGTTTTACCAATTCCCTCCACATTTTTGGATGCATCATTAGACGATCTTGATTACCATAATCATCACCATACATCATTATATCTACATAATCACCAAGCTGTTCTAAATAGATATTTGCAACCTCTATTTGATTGATGGCTGCTAAATTCAGGAGTTCTTCAATAATATCTCTATTCTGATATAAATCAAGATAGAACTGTTCTATTCCTCTTAACCATACTGTCTGTTCCTGTATTCCTCCTGAGAGCGGATCAGCAACTATAGCATAACTATCTTTTTGAAATTTCTTTGCTTGCTTCTTACAATCTAAAAACCAATCTTCAGTTGGTTTTGGCCATTTGTATTCTCTTATATCATTTAAATTAGCATTACCCAAAGGAAATGAAACCATTTCATAATATAGGGTTGGATGATCTGAAGTACCAATGCGCCGATATTTTATCCCATAAGGATCAGTGAATGAGTCAGAATTACTTTCATTAGAGCTAGAACCCTTAACCCTAATATGACGTATGTCAATGTTTAATTGTTCTAACATAGAATCAGGTATTTGCGCTAATTGCTGGATTCGATCATAAACTATAATATTATCAGAGGAAATGTTCCAATAGTCTAATAATCTTTCATAAGTAATTTTAGAAATACCTGAAACCACACCTCCAAGATCTCTTGGAAATCGATCTATTTCCTTGTGATTTATTGCGTTTAGAACACGTTCTCGAGGTATCATAATGTAAAACCAAGTCCTTTCAGATACTTATTATTAATTTCTAATAAAAGATATATCAAAATCTCCCTTTTTCTCGTATCATCCGATACAAAAATTTGTTAAAATGTTTGAAATGGTTCTAATCCTTTTTTTATCCATGTAACACGGAAAATCATTTGATTAAATACCATATAGGATTTAAATGTATGAATGTAGTCATTTTCGATGATCTCTCCTGATTATACCACCCATCGGACTCATCTTTACCCTACCTATCCACCGTACGGGCAGCTTCATGTTAGTATTTAAACAAAAACTACATAAGTATGAAAAATGTTGTTAAGTAAAAAATGATCCATGTAACTAAGGTTCGTTGGAGAAATTATAAGTGAATTCTCAAAAACGTGATGCGAAAGGAAGATATTCCTCGTCAAATCCAAAAACAATAACGATGCGAGTAACATTGCAAGAAAAAAGGATAATTGAGAAGTTTAGACAGATTCAACCTTCGGATGATGATCAGAGTGACCTTTTCATTAATGAGTTGAAAACTTTAATCCGTACACGAGTAAACAACATAGAATTCTAGTAATAGAGCTTCGATTTAATCTGTAATATGTAAATTTCCCATCAGAAATGAGATAAAGAAGGGGAAAAGGGGAATTCCAGACTCAACAAATAGGTTTTTTTTGAACTTGAAGGTTGTTGACTTAACCCTTCAAACTAGAAATACGTCGAAGTTAAAGAAACCGAAAATGAGGAGTTTATAAAAAAGAACGAAAGTGAATGAAAATGAATGTTCATTTTCGGAATACCTTATTCATTTTCAGAGAACCGTTTTAATAACGAAGTTACTAAACGTTTACGTTATCTGTTTTTGTAATTTTCAATTACTGAAAGGACTGACTGAGAGGTTTATATTAGAGAAGGCTATTAACCTTTCATCCTGATATTTGAGTAATAACATTCTTCTGAGGAATGACAACTTTTGTTTCAGGAATTGCTTCCTTCACCAATTGACTGAATTTCTTGGTTTGCGATTTATTTCCATGAACAGCGATAGCTATAGATGGTTTTAAATCCAGAACCATTTTCAATCCTTTTTCAGGGGAACATGAGGGGGAAGGACTACCTGTAGGGATAAATGCGATATCAGAAGGATATTCACTTAATGGAACATAATCAGAATCTCCTCCATGAAAGACTCTAAAGTTATTCCATTCAACATGAAAAAGTGTAATTGGTTTAGGATGTATACCTACCACTGATTTTATTAAAAATCCATCTATACTGAGCGTTTTATCAGAAGAAGCAGAGTATAATGCATCTTCCGGAATTTTTCCGACTAACTCATCATAAACCTGAGGTTCTGCTATAATATTGGCCTTAGTGTCGTTATATAATTGTACAGTACTTGGAACTTCGAAGTGATCGTAATGTGTATGGCTGTTCAATTGAAGATCAAGTTTTTTAATATGTGAAATATCGTGCTTCTTCATAATATAGTTGGAAAGATCAAACGCTAACGTTTTCCCTCTTGTTTTAAGAAGAATTCCAGCCCACCCAAAGTAAATAAAGGCAATTTCCTTTCCAGTAACATTACTTTCCATCAAACTAATTATTGGATCGATCTTTTTACTCATTTCAACTACCAACGTATCTTTTCTTTTTCTTACCTCATTTTGATCAAATTTTCCTTTATAATTTGTAAATATTCTTTCTGGCTTTTTAAATACATATTGATTAAGGAAATATTCTCAGATTGATAATACATGACGTTATGTCGGGAATAACCACTAAAAAGCACCTAGAACAACTGACTTTGCTTAGATCTCGGGACAAATTCCTCAGATAACTCTTTATGTTTTTCTTGTAGCATTAGTAAACATCAAAACAAGTACTCCTGAGAAATGGTTTGTGAAATGAAAAATAAATCCAATTTGATAGTTGGTTTTGAAAATCGGAACCTATTGAACTCAACTGCCGATTTAGGAAAAGCTATTCAATTTTCTTATCTACAAAGCAGTGCACTTATTTTGGGAGATTATCGGGGTATTGAAGGAGTTCAGGAAGTTTTTAATCAAGTGATTATTAATCAATTCTCTAACAGTATTTACCTTTTTGATGAACTCGAATCAAACAATTTTGCACAATCTCTTCTCAATGTTGGTTATGGTCTTAATGAAGTAAAAGTTCGTGATATTTCCGAAAGTAACATTGATTATGATCTTTTAACTCATTTATTTCAGAAGAATGATCGTCTTGTGATTTCTGTCGAAGAACTTCCTAAAAGAGTACGAAACCAATATTGGAAAATGCTGAGTTTAAGCATTCGGAGCTTCATGCTAGAAAATAGAGTGCCTATCATGGTTTGGATTGATAGAAATCTTACATTCAAAGAACCAGATATTTTTGAAGAATTTAGAATCTTGGGGCTTTGGGGAGAAGACTCTGGATTGCGTTTTACTCTTTTTTACGATCAATATGCCTCTCTTTCATCACCATCTCGCACTCTTTTTGGTATTGTTGGACTTTTCCCTGGTTTACCTGACAGTGAAGTGAATGAAATCTTAAAAAGTCTTTCTGTTGATATTGTCACTCGAAATCACCTGTATAGTATGTATCGCAGTCTTGGCATGCATCAAATGCTCGTTGTTTCCCCCTCGGATATGTTTCCTCCTTTTTTGGCGGATTTTATTTAAGTCTCGGATCTCTTCTTGACAATAAAACAAGTCGATCTAATTGATTTAGTAATTATCTTGATCACTCATTCCGACAAAATGACATTATTAGTAATAATCATTAAAAATGTCGTAAAATCACAGTTTCAATATTTCTTTAATACCCAAAAAAATAATTATCTTATCTCCTTCCTTTATTTCTAAACATATTGTAATTTTGTCTTTAAAAAAGAATCAGAAGATAATTACTTCCATAATTTACCAAAAATTTTCACGTGCATAGATAGCAACAACCGCATTTAGAAATTTTAGGAGAGGAATTGGATAATCAAAGAACGATAAAAAGGCTTAGGAGAACAAAAACAAGTTTTCTTAAATGATAAATATTTATCGACAACGGATACCCACGAATTACGAAATTTTATAGCTTTAGAGTGATTTATGCACTCAATAAAGAAAAGAGGGGAAAGACGAGTTCAAGATTTCCGAGTCTTTCGAGTGACTATCACAAGTACTCCAAGAAAACACTCACAAACATTATGAGTTCAAATTTAATTTCTCAGTTAGATAGATTAGCATTTTGTATTTCAAACCGAATTACATGTTAATATTATGATTGGTTTAAGATTTCATATTCCTAGTCGTTTTACCCAGTAATTTTATTGAATTTGGCAATTTCTTTAGAAAGTATGAATTAAAAGTAGGTGAAATAAGAATGAGGATACAATACGCACTTGAAGAGTGTTACCAATGAGTAATGAAAGTAAGATTATTGTGAAAAGTAGCATGAATAAACAGCTATGTTTCATATGCAACATAGCTCTGTGTGAAGTTAGTCTTCAACATTCTGAACTCACATAGTGAATGAGTTTTAAGGGAAAACCTTAAGAAGCAAAGAGTTACAACAATCGCGTTCACATTCAAATTATTTAATGAAATAAGGATTTATGATAAAAATGGCAAAAAAGAAAACGGCTGCACCAAAAAAAGCAGCAGTAAAAAAAGCACCTGCGAAGAAAGCAAGCTCAGATGTATCTGGATTTGCTAGCGCAAGGGTTGAAAGATTAATTAGAGGCGCTGGGGCATTTAGAGTCTCATCTGACGCTATTGCAATGCTGAATACGGTCCTTACAGATTTTGGCACGAAAATTGCTAAGTACGCAGTTGAGATCTGTAACAACTCTGGACGTAAAACTGTTAAAAGTGAGGATATCAAACTAGCTGCATCAAAACTTTAGCGATTTTTCCCCTAATTATTCATAGAGGCTAGGGATTTGCTGATTCCAGCCTCAAAACCTTTCTTCCTCTTATAGTGGATTCTCTGCAGCTCTAAGGATCACTAGATAGGAACTCCTTGACATTAACAATTAGGTTTATGTTATACTTGAGAAAGTGTCTTCAAAAAGTAAGCGGTCCACAATTGCTTTAAGATACTTCATGGGGATTCCGAAATCACGGAAAAGGATATCTAATCCACTATTGATGAATAGATTTAAATCAACAATCTCACCTGATTCAATGATAGAGCCAAACTTTTTCTCAAATGAGGTTGCAAATTTTTCTAAAGAGTCTCTTAGAAACGCAGTACCCATGGGTGTAAGTATTAATACAATGAAGGATTTTTTAGTCTCAAGCATTAACCGATATTTATTCTTCATTAATACTTCGGCGATAGGGGATGATGATTTGATAGATTCTGACATAAGCATTGTTATCGCTACAATAGCGCCAGAGAAAAGAGTTTCATTGACGTAATGAACATTTTCTTTGAAATCGTAATGAAACATAGGCATTCCGCTAATATTTGTAATAATAAGCTTATCTGCTTTCCTTCTGTAGAATAAACTAAAGTCAGATGGATTGCCAAATGAAATTGATAGTACAACAATTCCAATTATCACAGGTATTCTGATAATCAATTCAACCATAATGGAATAAGGGACGTTATTTAATGCAAATAATCCAGAAATAAGTAAGGGTATAAATACTATGATGATTGTAGTTATGATCATCATGATAAGTTGTTCTTTCTGTGTTATCCAAGCATCCTTTAGTCCAGTTCTTAAATCAAATAAAATGAAAATACCTACTACGATTGAAAACGTTAAAAATAGAAATCTTAGGAGTGACTCTAGCTGCACTAAGTAAATCTGTTCGAAATCTAGCCAAACTGCCTGAACGTTTCCAAAGAGAGTAAAAATCCCAAAAGCAGTTGTTATAACCGTAAAAATCATCAGCTGTTGTGTTAAAAGTGTTTCATTTTCGAACAATTCGAAAAAAAGCAAAAGCGCATAAAGAGAAAATAATTGACTGATCAAATAGAACTTTTTAACATTGATAAAGAATTCAATATTACCCTGAGTTATGAACAAACAAATAATTGTTGTAATTGAAGTGAAAAATAAACCAACCAAGGATAAGAGAAACACTAACAAAGGCCTAGAATGATTTGTATTGAAGAATTTGCGTATATTCATGTAGATTAAATATAATAATATTAACAGAATTACTAATTCAATTCCAAATGACCATACAATTTCAGTTGTTAGGTTAGGCAATATTATCATCTTTATCGTTTATAGAAGACTATCGCACCTTTTTACTAATGTTCTGATGTGCATGCTGTTTATTCATGTTTAATATTTTCCGAGTACGAAGCCAAATTACAAAAAGCTATTCATTCAAATCTGAGTTGTTATCAAAATAATCTGAATAGTTGAATAGTGATGGTCCTCCACCAGAGTGTAAGAACAGATACTTGTTGTCTTTAGGTAACATTTCCTTTTTCAACATATCGATTAAGCCTACCATTGCTTTTCCGTTGTAAACTGGATCTAAGAATAAACCTTCCTCCTTAGCTACCATTTTAATGGTATTAATGACTTCTTTTGTTGGGATACCATACCCTTGTCCGAAATAATTGTCAAAAATGGTACATGTAAATTCGTTTAGGTCGAATTCAAGAGAATGTGATTTCTGAAAATCTTTGATGATGTGAAGTACTTGATCATTCATATCCTGCTTATTGTCAGCAGCGGTTATTGCAATGACATTACAATCTGGGTAATAGAATTTACATCCTAACAAAAATCCTGCATGAGTCCCTCCACTACCAGTTGCTATAACAATAGAATTAAAACTAATTTTTTCTCTTTTCGAATATTCTTGTATCTCTTTTACACAATTAATATATCCCAATGATCCTATGTCTGTCGATCCTCCAGTTGGAATTATGTAAACCTTTTTTCCCATGTGTTCAAGAGAAATAGCCCTCTCCATCATCGTTTTCTTCCTTTTTGAAGCGTCTTCAACTACATGAAGAGTCGTATCCAGAATTCTATTGAGAAGCAAATTTCCAGAAATTGTGTTTTCTATGGATCCAGATAATACTAATTCACAATCCAAGCCAACTTTAGAAGCGCATGCAGCAGTTTGAAGGCAATGATTTGATTGTACGGCACCTTCAGTAATTATTACATCAGCATTCTTTGCAAGTGCATCTGCAAGTAAAAATTCTAGCTTTCTATTCTTATTACCACCAAATGCAACCCCTGTAAGATCATCTCGTTTAACAAAGATATTAGAACCAACTATTTTACTTAAATTTTCCATTTTTGTAATCGGCGTCGGCAAAATGCATAAAGGAGTGCGCGGTATTGAATTTAAATCAAAAGTAACCATATTTAAGACCTTGATTTGGTTGATTAAGATAATTCCGATATTCGAAGAAAAAAATTTACTATAGTTAACTAAGAAGTAATCTTTGAAAAGAGATTTCTTAAAATTACACCGTATTGAGAGCTACTACTCGAAGTAGCTTCTCTTTTCATTTCTCTTCTGTTCTTTGGGTATGAGAGGATAAATTATTTATCATTGTTCGTTATTTGTTCTGTACATCTAAACTTTCCTTATAACCGATTCCAATTTGATGTCCGATTTTATAATAACGATTATCCAGTGCATAAATAATTGGATCAAGCTTTTTCATATCTGCAATTCTCTGACCTCTCTCGCTATCAGTAATAAATTCTTTATTCACATATGTTTGTATAACATCAGCAATGAAAACTTGTCTATGCTTAATTGAAAACTCTTTAATTACTTTACATTCTATATTGACAGGACATTCTTGAATCATTGGAGCTGTTTTCAAATCGCCAAAAAAGACGGTGAATAATTGTGATTTATCAACATCACGACCAGATACCGTTCCACAATAGTCAGTTTTTGCTAGAAGGGATGTGGGAGGGAAATTAATACTAAAAGCTTCATTTTCAATAATACCAATATTAGTATAATGGTCCTTGCCAGAAGAGATGTAAATTAACGGAGGTTTGATTCCAATTACCCCCACGTCTCCGATGGTTTCAAAGTTTGGCTTCCCTTCAACAATTGAACCTACTAGAGTAATTGGAATGGGATAAATAAGGGGGATTTGACCATATTTTATTTTATTATTAGGTGACATTGTTTTTTATTCCTGTAGTCTCAAAAATATTCTTCCAATTGCTTCAAAATCCAGCTTTTATAAGGTTCATGAAACATAGCTTCTTTTAAGACAGTTATATTCTCATACCGAACAGTTACAAGGTCACTGAGACTCCTAGGTTTATATTCCTCTGGACTTTCAGAATATAAATGCAAAGGATAATTATATTCAAAAGGTAATTCTTGTAATTGTGGCTTTTCCATACGAGAAAGAATTGTACCAGCTAATATTGCTTGGTGAATGAATATTGTAAAGATATCATTCGTTTCATAAAATGCCTGGAAAGATGGATCTTTGTATAATTCTTTGAACTGCTTCCACCAAGCTTGAAGTAAACCTTTTTCAGGCCTTACGATGAGAAATCCCGCATTAAAATATGGCCGGAGGATGTTGTGATCCACATGTGTTTTCATAGGAAATAGTTTTTCCTCCGAAACTTGACATTTCTCATAAATCAATTTCCAGAAGGGATCAACAGGTTCGCTGTAGATAGAACCTATTAATGTATGATGAACAGGTCTGAATCCAAGGTTTATTCCTTTATCTAAGATGAAATCGACAGGTTCGTTCAGTATCAATGTGTCTGAAATCATACATACGAGAATATCTGATTCTTTTTCTGCTAATGATTCAATCATGGCCGTAGCTTTTACATACTCTACAAAAGGAAATTTATTAATCTTTGAATCAGTTTCATAGTTGATAATATTAACATCAAGAGATATCAGAGCTTCTTCTAATTTATCATCAAGAGTATTCTTTGAATCAGAAATGATTACCCAAATTGGAGAATTTGATAATGAACCAGCAAATTTACGAATGCTTGCAGCCCATAGTGCTGTCCTAAAATCCTTTCCTGATGTAAAACAGGCAAAAATTATTTTTTCCATAAGTATACAATCCATAAGAAACGTATTGTTTAATCACTCTACTTTAAGCGAGATTTCTTACCTAATGCTCGAACTAAAATAAATAAGATTATCATTGGGATAAGAAGGTCATTAATACCAGCAGAAGGAACAGAGTTTTCATTAATCTGCATCTCAAGGATGACTAGTCCGTTAAATCCATCAGGAACCAGAATCAAATTATCAACAATACAAGTCATTTTAGCTTCCTGACATTGGGTAGAAGTGGATGATATTAAATTTTTCGGATTTTTTGGGTCGCTAATATCTAAAATTTCGATTCCATTGTACCACTTAGATATGAATGCGAAATTGTCAACAACTCGAACATCTAGAAAGGTTTCTGACTCGCCATAATGAGATAATACACTGAAGTTACTGAGATTTCCAACATTAAGAATTTCTAATCCATCCTGAAAATCTGCAACATAAGCAATATCCTCCACGATGGAAATTCCCCAAGGGCTAACCATTTCACTGAAACTATTGACTAAACTACAATTCGATGGATTGTTAACGTCTATCGTTTTTAATTCGTCTTTATCGGCAGTTATATAAGCAATTTTGTCGCTGGTGACCTGAACACAATTGAAATTCGACCCATTAAAACTTCCCATCATTAATGGTTCTTCAGGATTACTTATATCAATTATTTTTAATCCTTCGTTGTGATCAGCCACATATGCTATATTGTCAAGGATATCTACTCCCCATGCATATCCACCAGTATCTATTTCAGCAAGAAAGGTTGGATGAGCGGGATCACTAATATTGACAATTTCTAAGCCATCTCCGCGATCTGCAAGAAATACTAAATTATCCCGTATAACAATATCATGAGGACCTCCACCATCATGGGAATAGGAACTTATTTCGAGTGGATCGCTTGGATCTGAAATATTGTAAAACTTCAAACCTTTGAATGAAACTTCTGATACAATCGCAATGTCTTGCTTAACCTGGACGTAATAAGCATTCCCTCCTGTATCAGTTGTGCTTAACTTCTTTAAGGATAAACTCTGACTTGATATCGAAGAAGTGGTATCATATGTATTCATTAAAAGTATGGAAGCGAATAATATTAATTTCAGAATGATCTTTGAATAGTTCTTCATGGTTTGTAATCCTTCTTCATCTTTTAATAAAAACTAAATTTCATTCATCATATGGACTCTGTATTTGAATTAATAGATTCTGTAATATGCAAAAAACTATCAAAGGAAATTAAAAATGAAATGAATATTTATCGGAAATTTACTTCTAATCCATATGTCTATAAGGAGGATATGCACAGGTGAAACAGAATTCATAGCAGAATATCTCTAATGAGTGTGAATAATATGGTATGTCCTAATTATGACGAAGCAAATTCAAAATGTTTAGAAACTGGTCAAAAATTTTATCAAGGGATGCAAAAACCTTGTCTAGATCTTGACGATCCTGCTAAGTGTCCCATCCTTCTAATGAGAGGTTGAGAGGACTTTTTTTTATTCATTCCTCCCCTCTTTGTTATCTTTTTATGACGTATTTTCTGTAATTAATAATCAACGCCCAAAATTGTCTCTAGAATTAATGATATTTGTCCCTTTAATTAATTGCTTAATACGACGACTTCCAAAGTAATCAGGGTTGCTTTTTAATGACTATCAGTTACTCCACACGAAATGCAAATATGCTACTTTTTGCTTCACAAATTGTTAATATTGGGTTTGGCCTTCTTGCAATATTTATTACACTTCTAGCAGATGAAATTTCTCTTCAACCGATTGAAATAGGTGTTGTTATTTCAATATTCATGGTCGCCCGTGCATTTTCAGCGGGGATAATTCCTGGAATTTCAGATAGGATTGGTAGAAAAACGATTTTAGCTGTCGCGTTATTTACGTATGCTCTTTCAACAATGATGTTAGGGTTTGCTCGTGATTTCGGTTCACTTCTGTTTCTACGTATTATCGAAGGAGCATCAGCAGGAGCAGTTTTTCCAACTGCAGAAGCATTACTAGTTGATTCAGTTCCAGCCGAAACACGTGGAGCTTGGATGGGTAAATACTTCACTACATTTAACCTTGGTTTTATTCTTGGGCCAGCAATAGGTGGTCTTATATTCACATTTGGAGTAGATTTCCTTCATCTTGAAACCTTAGTTGCATTCACGTTACCATTTATTTTCACTGGTATTCTTGGTTTCATCTCTCTTCTTACTACTATCTTCCTTGTGAATGATGTAATCAAAGAATCTGATCTTCCCTCTATTTCTAAAGAGGTGGAAGCAATATCCGACACCAGAACTCCTTATCTTATACAATTTATCATTGTTGCTGTATTCAGTGGATTTTCAATAGGATTAATTATACCTATCTTTACTTTGCACATGTCTGATGCATTTTTACTTACCGAGGGAACCATTGGATTTCTTTTTACAATTTCAGGAACATTTGCTCTTGTAGTGAACTATCCTGCAGGGAAGCTTAGTGATAAGTTAACTAATAGATTATACATTGTCATAATCGGTACGTTGATTGCGGGATTAGCATTCGTGGGAGTTTCACTTAGCACAAGTCTAATAATGGTAATTTCTTTCTTTATCGTTAGATCGATGGCTTTTCAAGCACTTTTACCAGCATATAGAGCATTTCAAGCTGATAAAATTCCTATCATTCGCCGAGCAACCATAATGGGACGGATTTCTTCCGCATTCAATTTTGGGGCTGTATTTGGTCCAATGATCGGTGGAGCTTTGTATGAGATGCTTGCTGGAAAGTCGTATCAAATTCTGAGTCTTTCTTTTTTCGGTGGAGGAGTACCCTTCATGATTGCTGGAGTTACAACAATGCTTCAAGCATTTATTATTGGATTCATTTTGTATAAAGAGAATCGTTCAAAATTATGAGCCAAATTTTTAATTATCAGAAATAATTTCTTTCAGAAAACTCTGAATGAAGTAATTGTTTAAACTAGTTCTTTTTGAATTTGAAGAAATGATTTACTCGTTAAACCTTTTGCAGAATCCTGAGGAGATGTGAAAATTGCAAGGCAGTGAGATTGAGTTTTAAAAACTATTAAATCAATGCCTTCAAATTTAAAGTCCCCTCTCAATAGATTTTTTTTAATTTTATCACTAAATTGCATTAAACTGCGAAATATCGGCGCTAATCTATCAGTTTGCAAATTTAAGACTGGATCCTTTATTGATTTGCATACCTGATGGAAGTACTTCAGTTCGTAAATTAGAAAATTTTCAAATCCTGCTTTTAACATAGTATCGATGTTCTTTTTCAATGCTTTTGCATTTGGTCGTACTAAATCGCTATACATATTGTTTATAATTTCATGAAATCCATTAAATTGATGTCTATCAATTATAGCCTTTCTATGTAATTCTGCAGTGTACATTAGTTCAAATTTGAGGATCACATCTCTTAAGAAATCGTAAAGCCTAGGATCTTCCTCAACTGCAGGTAAAACACCATAAGTTAATACTCCCTCATATAATAGATAAACGTAATCATCTCGTTGACGTATAGATTTAATGGTTTCCTTTTGAGTTTCACGTAATGCGTTAAAAATTGCTGACATTAATCCAGCATGTAGCTCTTCATCTATATCTTCTGTAGTTTCACTGGTTAGCCCATGAGTAAATAATAGAATACCATGTTTAGTTATTATACTTATACCGAACATTCTAGAAAGGACTCCAAGAGTTTTGAAGTTTTTCTGGTGGGAGAATACTACATTATCTTTCAGGATATAGTTACTCTCCTCCTCCTATAAAAACATCCTGAATTCCAATAGTATCTGAATCAGGGTATCCCTGTTGATCTTTAACATTTAATCGAAGATTAAAACTGTTGAGTAGTTATTGGAGGAGTCTCGGTCATAAAAAGCTTATTCACTGTATCCAAGAATTTTTCATCAGAGATTTCTACTAAACCTAATTGGTAGAGCTTTTTGAAAGGTACAATTCCCATGAAAATTGAAGAAAAATGCTTTATATCAAGAATTATTTCTGTATCAGCTGAATCAGATACATTTTTAACTTGAGATGTACCATTATCAAATTTAACGATGAAGCTCCCATTGTTGGCAGGTAAGAAGCTATCTTTAAGGGTCAATTTTAACGAGATCGATTGTTTTCCAAAATTATGGTCTTTCAAATCAGTAAATAATTTCTGAGCATTAATTATTCTATACATAATGCCTAGACCTTGAACATTACTTTCTTGGGAAGTTAAAAAGATATTGTTCTCTCCATTACGAGGATCAAACAATAAATAGTGAAAGAAATCATCTTGGGTATGAAAAAGCATATTTCTAACTTGATCAGCCTGTGAATGAAGATAGGTGAGAAGCTCTGATAACGCATCTGCATTCTCATAGATCAATTCTTCGATAATTAGGTCTTGGAGGAAGAAATGATCAGGATCCACCTTCTTAAAGCTAAAATAAAGAAAACCCTGGATACTTCCATCTTTCTCATAACCAATAAAGTTTGGAGACGATAATAATCGTTCAAATTCTACCTCTGATTTTTGAATCATTCCGTGAGTTTTAGAAGCGTATCGATTAAAACATTCAGTAACAAGCGTTTTGTGTGAAGGATTTAATGGAATGAGATGAGTTTTCGCAGTTTTAGGTAAATCCGCTGGCCTAAACTGGTAACGGTTCATTTTTTTTCCTAAACCATAGCCCATTGCTGCATAGAAATCTGGACGAAACGGATAAAGGATTGTAATCGGAATACCCAAGTTATAATAGTGATCGTGAAAAGCTTTCATTATACTCTTTGCAATATGCTGTTTTTTATACATGAGATCAACGCAAATTAAGCCAATCCCAGCAACAGGAAGATGATGAGTAAAAACAGTCATTGTGTAATCAAAGTAAATCATTCCACCCAGTAGGTGATCAGCAGCATCGAAAACTCCACAGTATTTCCTGTTAGAATCACTATCCGTGCTTTGTTTTTTCATCCTCTCTAACCAACCCTGTTTAGCTTCCTCTGAGAAATTATCAGGTAGCATAACAGGATATGCTTGCATGATAATTCTCTGAAACTCTTCAAATTCATCAATGTTTAACTCTCGTACATTATATCCTTCATAAACGTTCATTTTGAATCACTGAATATTTTTTAGGCTAAAATTGGAGGTTGAAGCAATAAAACATCATCTATTTTTAGGATTTTCACTGGGGGTAATAATTAGTTCATGAGGCTGGTGAAACGTTTCTTCGCTATATGGAAACTCACACGAAGTATTACTGAATGATAGCTAGTCTTTAAGCTAAAATTGAGATGAAACAAGAATAGAAAAAAGAAAAAGGAGGTGGATTAGCCTGGTGGTTTTCGACGAGATTTTTTCGGTGTGCCACCTGTTTTGCCTCCAGTTCCACCGCCACCTCTCAAGTCTCTTAATTTGCTTATACCTTTGTCTAGAGCCCCTGTTTTCTTTCCAGCATAAAGTAGACCAGCAGTGCCACCACCGATAATTGATCCTCCAATAACCAACGGAACTAACGATTCTAATAACCCAATAGTTTTAATTGGTTTTGTAAATGATGTAAAAGGAGCAGTAGTTTGTCGTGTAATGAGTATTTCTTCTGGTCCAACAGTAATGACTAGTACATAGCTAGTAGCAAGGCTACCCTTCTTATCCATATAAACACGGAAATAAACGTCTGTACTGTTAAAACTGCCCGTATAGGATTGGTTCATCGGAAATGGTCCAACAGATTCTGCTGTGCCAATTGTTAACCTACTGAAATCTATAACAGACCCGTTAGGGTAGAGAAGCTCTAAATCAAGATCTTGTCCAGTACCAAATGTAAGATCCACGATTATAGCTAGTCCAGCAGGAACATTAACAACAAAGAAATCATCATCCTTCACACGCATCTTGAGATTTGTTTCTTGATGTGTCACAGGGGAAACTGGTATTTCATCAATAACATCGATTCTAGTCGCATGTGCAAGATTATCGTTATCCTCGTAAGCATCATCTGTTTCAATGACATTGATGGATAGGTTGTACTGATTTGAACTCCCGTCAATAACACATACTATATAGTACCGACCACTTGTGGGAGCGATAAAACTTAATGATTTATTAAACAAGCCACGACTCTGGTTGGCTAAGGATTGATCATCATTCAGTAAATCTAAATCAATATCATTTAAATCCTCTTCATTACCATAAATGTCCACAAAATACGTTAAATTAATTTCAATGACATCAGAAGCGTATAAGTAGACATAAAACCAGTCATCGTCACTATCACGGAGGATAAGATCATTATACTCACCTTCAGCAATAGGTGCAGCAGAATTTGCATCATCGTTGGATTCAAAACTGTCATCAAATTCAAGAATATTCACAGTCATATTGTAATCCACACCAATAGATGCATAAGAACCTGGTATACCCCCTATAAGAAAAATATAGACGTCTGAACGTCTAATATGATAACTAACAGTTTCAGAATTTGAAGGAGAGAGAAATGAGCTTCCAAGAATGTTACCCTTGCCATCTCCGAGGAAAAGATTAAGATCCCCAAGAGTACCATTGAAGTCAATTCTAAGAGTTAAATAATCACCAGCTAACAGAGAGATAGCATAGTAATCCAAATCCCCTTCTTGAGAGAAGAAACCACCAAAAGGATCAGCAATAGTGGGTCTATAGACCTTACTTTCGGGAAGCAACATATAGGGATGAATAGGATCATCATTATCTTCCGCCCAGTCGTCAACATCGTCTTTGACAATTGTAAGATTATAATAGCGGGGATCACTGTTATCACCTGATATATGGATTAGCTAGACATTATTTTTGTCCGCACGATGAGGACCAATTCGTAAACCGCCAAAAATGGGTGCTGCATCACCTACAATTGACGATGCTGATTCATTCTCATACAAAGCAAGCTGTAAAGTTC
>JAEOSP010000043.1 GCA_016840305.1 Candidatus Hodarchaeota archaeon | reverse complement strand
ATAGGTCATTGGTTGAGATATGAAATCTACTATCCAATGACTGAACACAAGGAGCCCAAGTAGGAGACTCGTACGGTTATTACGGCTAAAGTAGTAAATGATCGCTGTAACAAGTAGTGTCCAAAATATTGCCATAAATAAACTATGAGACCAGGGAGCATACGTAATACGGTCTGTTTGAGGCATTTCCTCAATACCTGCAATCATTAATCCAAAAAAAATAACATCGATAAGGTAAGCGCAAAGTATCAGTATCCATACTGGGATTCTTGGAGCAATTCGTTTTGACATCAATCCAATTCCAAGGTGTGTTATTCCAGCCATATCTTAAAACACTCCGATTATACTTTTATTACAATAGTTTCGGCTAAAATATCTAATCCTCTTTGATAATGTGTTCTTTCAGGCGTTTGACGTTCTAAAATCATTCCAAGAACCGTATCAAGAATCAAAAACTCTCCTAGCACGATTTTTGACAGATTGCGTATGATTACCTGTCTTCCCTGCATTTTTAAACCTGAATGATCGACAACCACAAGGCCAAAAAGCTTTTTACCTACCGTAGCACTGAAATAATATTCTAAAACAATGTTGTACAATAAAAAGACTATAGTACCAGGTACGATAACAAGGAATGATAAAATTGTCACCAATTGTCCTTTGGAAGTTGATAAAATATATTCAAATGAATTTGTTTCCCATTTACCAAACTCTTGTATTAGTTCATCCAATGGAACGAAAAGAATCATTATAATGAAGCCAATTGCGAGAATTAAAAACCCAAGTCCTAGCTTCAGAAATAGGTCTATACCCCAAGCAAAAAACCTGACTTTCCATCCTGCACGATTTTTATACCATTCCTGCCCTTGAATTACATTGTTTGCTACTTCTAACGGAGGTCCGAATACTTTAGTAGGAGATTCATCAGTTGAATCATCTAATGCAGATTGGACGTCAATCTTTAAATCGTCTAATACCTCCTCTTTCAATGATTTCGGATAGGGGAGTAAACGACTAATTTCATCAATATAATTGTTGATTTCCTGTTTTTCATTAAGTTCTGTCATGATTTTTTTCCTTTATTCTTGAATCAATTCTTGCATAATATCAATAAATTCTTTTAAAGAACCTTTTAGGTCTTCTAAAAGATCCTCTCCAGCTGCGGTAAGTGAATAAACTGACCGAAATTGTTTTTTGGCACTTTCTTCACTTTTAGTTGGTTTAGCTACACTTTTTTTCTGGATCAGTCCATCATCAGCAAGATTTTTGAGTATTGGATAAATATTTGATCCTGCAATAGATATCTGACCTTTAGTCCTTTCAGCTATGTCCCGAGTGAGGTTGTAAGGATAATTTTCCTCTTTTGACAGCTCTAACATTATTATTGGTTTGCTGAAGCCTTTTTTTGCTTCACTGATCCATTTAAGCAATATTTTGTCTGTCTGCAATACTTGTAGCCTCTATGTTAATCTATAGTGTGAGTCTATATATAGTTTGCGAAAACGGAAATTACTAATTGGAAAGTTCTTTGCTAGTAAAGTACGATTAATTTGTGATTTTGTTGTTCTAGAAAATTGAATAGTTGTTCTAAGATGTAGTTTTTTTAATACAGAAAATGTCAATGAATCAGAGAATTTCAATGTGAAGATTGAAGATGAATTCAAATTTACTATTTTTAAGCGTAGTTTCCCTACTTACTATTATCTTTGGTGTTGGGTTCGTTTTTTTGTTTCTACAAAGTCCTATGGAAAATAATCAGGCACAATTGGATACACAATTCTCCCTCAATATTGGACAATCAGCAACGTTACCAGAACAGGGAATAAAATTTTATTTCACTGATGTATTAGAAGATTCTCGATGTCCCTCAGATGTGGAATGTTTCTGGGAGGGAACGGTTTCATTGGCAATAAATATCATTTTTGAAGGTAGTAATCTCGGTGAATACATACTAAATTCAAGTAATCTCCATAAAGCATCATTTATGGGATTTTATGTGAAGCTTAAGGTTTTAGCTCCTTATCCTGTATCAACTGAGGTCATACAAAAATCAGAATATGTTGGGACATTCATTATTAGTGAATATGGGTCTGATTAGATTCATTACCAAAACACAAAGTATCAGAAGCACTTAAATTAAATAAAAAATTACAAAATCGTCTGAATAAAAAATGTTTAAATACTCTGAACGAACGGAGACGTTTGGAGTCTAAAATGATCAGAAGGGATCAAGAAATTAATTTTTTGTAAGTTAAAACCCTTTCATATCAGATTAAATTCCGTCACTTTTCTGAATTTGATCCTAAATTCAAGAATTTTTTTTTGTACATTTTTCTCTAATCTATATGAGGTGTCATAATATGAGGTCTTACGAAATTCTACAATAATTCACATACAAAAATCAGACTTGTCTCTATAAGCTTTGCAGGTAGAGATTTATCTCTTGCTCCTGTTAGTATTAAGAGTTATATCCTTAAATATCCTGCTATTTCAGAGAAATTCTCTGTTAAAATATCACAATACGATATTAGTATTCCAAATGAGGATATTTTTCAGGATTTAAACTCTAGTAAAGAACAAATATACGGTTTCACTTGCTATGTGTGGAATTTTGATAAAATTCTTGTTTTGGCAAAAAGATTGAAAGATGCAAATCCTAGAAGTATTATTGTTCTAGGTGGACCCGAAGCTAGTGGTTTGGCAAAAACGATTCTGTTGAACAACGAATTTATTGATTTTGTTTT